>NZ_JBIWAL010000003.1:0-241991 GCF_044760045.1 Pseudomonas sp. NPDC098747
AGCGCCTGAGCGCCCAGGAGTACGCCATGAGTGCCGTGATCAAAGACGCATCCCAGCAGAACGACAAACCCCTGGTCAGCCTGCGCAACCTGAACAAGCACTACGGTGATTTTGCCGCCGTGGACAACATCTCGCTGGACATCAAGGAAGGTGAATTCCTCACTTTCCTCGGCTCCAGCGGCTCCGGCAAAAGCACCACGCTGTCGATGCTCGCCGGCTTCGAAACACCGAGCAGCGGCGAGATCCTCGTCAACGGTCAGTCGCTGGTCAACGTGCCGCCGCACAAGCGCGACATCGGCATGGTGTTCCAGCGTTATTCGCTGTTTCCGCATCTGTCGGTGCGCGACAACATCGCTTTTCCTCTGGCGATCCGCAAACTCGCTGCGGCTGAACGTGAACGGCGTGTCGATGCGATGTTGAAACTGGTGCAGCTCGACCAATTCGCCCATCGCCGCCCTTCGCAACTGTCCGGAGGCCAACAGCAACGGGTGGCGATTGCCCGGGCGCTGGTCTACGAACCACGCATCCTGCTGATGGACGAACCGCTGGGTGCGTTGGACAAAAAGCTGCGCGAAGATTTGCAGGATGAACTGCGCCAACTGCATCGGCGTTTGGGCATCACCATCGTCTACGTGACCCACGATCAGGAAGAAGCCATGCGTTTGTCGCAGCGTATCGCGATTTTCAGCCACGGCAAGATTGTCGGTCTGGGCAGCGGGTATGACCTGTATCAGAATCCGCCGAACGCGTTTGTCGCGTCGTTTCTTGGCAACTCGAACTTCCTCAAGCTCAAGGCTCAGGGCAACGCAGCAGCGGGTTTCGAGGGCCAGTCGTTGTCGATTCGCCTGACTGCTGGATTGCATACGGATCAGGACGTGTTGCTGATGGTGCGCCCGGAAAAGGCACTGGCGTTGAGCGTTGAACAAGCGATCAACGAGCCGCTGGCGGCGGGTTGGAATGAGGTTTCAGCGAAGGTGGTGGAAGTGCTGTTTCTGGGTGAGAGTCAGACGTGCAGCGTGGTCACTTCGGGTGGGACTTCGATGACGGTCAAGGCGCTGTCGGCGGCGGGCATGCCGCTCAAGACAGGCGATCCGGTGCAGGTGCGCTGGGCCACTGCAGACGCCTGCGTCTATACCGAATGGACTGAAAGCGATCTGAACAAGGCAGCTGGCGCTCACTGATAGCGTGTTGTCTGCGGAATTTACCCCCTCACCCCAGCCCTCTCCCAGAGGTAGAGGGAGCAGATCCGGGGATATTGAAGAAGTACGTCGACCTGAAAGTTCTGCAGTGAATCCATATTCACCGCCAATCTTTCAGGTCGATATCTGACGCCGGGCAACTCGGTCAGTCCCCTCTCCCTCCGGGAGAGGGTTAGGGTGAGGGGCAAGCAGGCGACGCGGTATCACCTGATCGGCGCATACCCTTCAACCTCATCCGGCCACACCGTCAGCACTTCAAAGCCCGTTTCCGTCACCGCCACCATGTGTTCCCACTGCGCCGACAACGAGCCATCCTTGGTCAGCACGGTCCAGCCATCCGGCATGTTCTTCACATGGCGTTTGCCGGCATTGAGCATCGGCTCGATGGTGAAGATCATCCCGGCCTTGAGCGTCATGCCCTGATTGGGAAAGCCGTAATGCAGGATCTGCGGTTCATCGTGATAAACCTTGCCGATGCCGTGCCCGCAGTACTCGCGCACCACGCTGAAACCTTCCTTCTCCGCCAGACTCTGGATCGCATGGCCGATATCACCCAGCGTCGCGCCCGGACGTACTGCGCGAATACCGGCACACATGGCGTCATACGTCGTTTTAATCAGGTGCTGTGCTTCAGGCGTAGCCTCACCCACCACGTACATGCGACTGGTGTCGCCGAACCAGCCATCCTTGATCACGGCGATGTCGAGGTTGACGATGTCGCCGTCCTTGAGCGGCGTGCCCGACGGAATGCCGTGGCAGACTACGTCGTTGACTGAGGCGCACACGGTTTTCGGGAAACCGTGATAACCGACGTTGGCGGGAATGGCTTTCTGCACATTGACGATGTAGTCGTTGCACAGCCGATCCAGTTCATCGGTGGTGACGCCAGCCTTTACGTGCGGCACCAGCATCGCCAGCACTTCAGCAGCCAATTTGCCAGCAGCGCGCGATTGAGCAATGTCAGCCGGGGTGTTGATCTTGATCTGGTTTCTCATGCCGTGACGTCTTCCTGAGTCAGTTGTTGCAGGTCCAGCCCGCCGTTTTGTTCAGCACGAATCAGCAAGCGGCAGATTGCGCTGTGGTCAAGGTTGGGGTGCAGCTCGGCGAGCATGCCGATGCGCATCCAGTGCTCGGCCTGCGCGTTGATCGAGCGGCTGAGTGCGTTGCTGGAAATGCGCAGGTTCTCGTGCATGTCCTCTGAAATCTTTACGATGCCCATGGCACAATCCGATACGAAGTGTATATGGATCGTATATTAGCCAAGCCTGGTGAGGAATTGCAAACCGAACCCTGCAGGCACTGAATTTCAGGCAAAAAAAAGCTGCCAGAAATGGCAGCAAAAACTTTGAAGAACACGCGATGTGTTGGGCTCAGTATGGATATCGAATAATGACACTGTTATGACAAACAACAATTCACTGAACCGCCCCTGCCCCGTCATCAGGGTGTCATCAAGATAACGGCAGAATCCTCGCAAACCGTCTTGAGCCTCGCGACGGATGCTTTGCAAGGACTGCCATGAAAGACGACGCCTCGCTGTTTGCCGCCATCGACCTGGGTTCGAATGCATTTCGCCTGATGATCGGCCAGTCAGTGCGCAGTCGCAAAGGCCTGATGATCCAGGAAGTGAAAACCTTGCGCGAACCGGTGCGTCTGGCCGAGGGGCTTGACGGTGGTGCGCTCGACACCTTGGCTCTGGATCGAGGCTGGCAGGCGTTGGCGCGGTTCGGCAAGAAACTGCGCGGATTCGAGCCGGGCCGAGTGCGAGCAGTCGCTACCAGCGCGGTGCGGGAAGCCGATAACGCGCAGCTGTTTCTGGCCAGTGCGGAGCGGCATCTGGGCTTTCGCATCGACGTCATCTCAGGGCATGAAGAAGCGCGATTGGTGTACGCCGGCGTGGCGCACGCGTTACCGGGTGTCGAAGAGTTGCGCCTGGTGGTCGACATCGGGGGCGGTTCTACCGAATTGATCCTCGGCCAAGGCTCACAACCACTGCTCACTGAAAGTATTGCCATCGGCAGCGGCACCTTGAGCACGCGGTTCTTTCGCGGCGGCGAGATTTCCCCCGGCGCGCTGCAAGAAGCTGAACGCGTCGCCATCCTCGAGTTTGAAAAGGTCGCCCGACGCTATCGCGCTCAGGGTTGGCAGCAGACCATTGGCTCCTCGGGCACCGCGCGGATGCTCGCCAAAGTGCTCAAGGCCAATCGACTGAACGATTTCGGTCAGGACGGCATCACCTACGCGGGGCTATTGCGTCTGTCGCTGCTTCTGCTGAAGGTGACCAACGTCCGCCAGCTCAGACTCGAAGGCCTGCAACCACACCGCCAAAGCATCCTGCCCGGTGGACTGGTGCTGATGCTGGCGGCGTTCAAGGCGTTCGGTATCTCACAGATGGTGCCATGCGAACCGGGATTGCGCCTGGGCGTGCTGCACGGGTTGATGAGCAAGCACTGACCCTCCCACCGCTTGACTGCATTCCCTCAGTTGGATCTGCACGGGTCGAAAATGTGTGGACACCGCTGATCCCTGTGGGAGCTGGCTTGCCAGCGATGAGGCCCGCACATTCGACATTGATGCTGCCTGATCCACCGCCATCGCTGGCAAGCCAGCTCCCACATTTTTTCTCTGTACAGCCCTCGACATCGCGTAACCCTCCTCCCGCTGTTAACGCCCGGTCCCGAGGCAAATTCAGTTCTATAGTTAGATCAAAATCGCTGATCTTTTCAGCCCGCCGGGTGGTTGCGGCAGATTCCTTCACGGCTTATGTTGCATGCGAAGTTTTCCCGCGAATGGAACGCGATCCATCACCAACAAGAGGTGAAGAATGTCGAAGGAATCCCGCCCTGCCGTACTGCGGCTGATAGGAAATACGCCGCTGGTGCAAGTGACCCGCTTCGATACCGGCCCCTGCACACTGTTTCTCAAACTCGAATCGCAAAACCCCGGCGGCTCGATCAAAGATCGTATCGGCCTGGCGATGATCGATGCCGCCGAACGTGACGGTCGCCTCACACCCGGTGGCACTATCGTTGAGGCCACTGCCGGCAATACCGGCCTGGGCCTGGCACTGGTGGGCCGCGCCAAAGGTTATCGCGTGGTGCTGGTCGTCCCGGACAAAATGTCCACGGAAAAAGTCCTGCACTTGAAAGCCATGGGAGCCGAGGTGCACATCACCCGCTCCGACGTCGGCAAGGGTCATCCCGAGTATTACCAGGACGTCGCCGCGCGACTGGCGAAAGACATTCCCGGCGCATTTTTCGCCGATCAGTTCAACAACCCGGCCAACCCGCTGGCCCATGAATGCAGCACCGCGCCGGAGATCTGGGCGCAGACCGAACATGACCTGGATGCGATTGTGGTCGGCGTCGGCTCCGCCGGCACCCTGACCGGGCTGACCCGTTTCTTCAAACGCGTGCAACCTGAGCTGGAAATGGTCCTGGCCGATCCCGTCGGCTCGGTGATGGCTCAATACAGCCGCGACGGCTCGCTGCCCACCCCCGGTTCATGGGCGGTCGAAGGCATTGGCGAGGACTTTATTCCGTCGATCACCGACCTCTCCAGCGTGCGCCACGCCTATTCGATCAGCGACGAAGAAAGCTTCGACCACGCCCGTCAATTGCTGCGTGCCGAGGGCATTCTCGGTGGTTCATCGACCGGTACCCTGCTCGCTGCCGCGCTGCGTTATTGCCGCGAACAGACCGAGCCAAAACGCGTCGTGAGTTTCGTCTGCGACACCGGTACGCGCTACTTGTCGAAGGTCTACAACGACCAGTGGATGACCGATCAGGGCCTGTTGCAGCGCAAAGGCTATGGCGACCTGCGGGACTTGATCGCTCGACGTTTCGAGGACGGCCGGGTCATCAGCGTTGGCCCCGATGACACACTGCTAACCGCCTTCCAGCGCATGCGCCTGGCGGATGTCTCGCAACTGCCGGTGCTGGTGGAAGGCAAACAACTGGTCGGCGTGATCGACGAATCGGACATTCTGCTGGGGGTGCACGAAGACGCCGCACGCTTCAGTCAATCGGTCTCCAGCGTGATGACCGACAAACTGCAAACCCTCGCGCCCGACGCCCCCCTCGCCGAACTGGAATCGGTGCTCAGCCGTGGCCTCGTCGCTATCATCGCCGACGTATCGGGCTTCCATGGCCTGATCACCCGCGTCGATATGCTCAACCAATTACGGAGATCCCTCGCATGAGTCAGCAGGACAAGAGTGCCCAAGGTTTCGCGACCCGGGTAATCCATGCCGGGCAAGAGCCCGACCCAACCACCGGCGCATTAATGCCGCCGATCTACGCCAACTCCACTTACCTGCAAGACAGCCCCGGCGTGCACAAGGGTTTCGACTACGGGCGCTCGCACAACCCGACGCGTTTTGCCCTTGAGCGCTGCGTGGCGGATCTTGAGGGTGGCAGCCGGGCGTTCGCTTTCGCTTCCGGGCTGGCGACGATTTCCACGGTGCTGGAATTGCTCGACGCCGGATCGCACGTCATCTCCGGCAACGACTTGTACGGCGGCACCTTTCGCTTGTTTGACAAGGTGCGCCAACGCAGCGCCGGCCATCGCTTCAGCTATGTCGACCTGACCGACCTGTCGGCGTTCGAGGCGTCGTTGCAGGACGACACGCGCATGGTCATGGTCGAGACACCGACCAATCCGCTGCTGAGCCTGTCGGATCTGGCCGCCATCGCGCGTATCTGCCGCGCACGCGGAATCATCAGCGTGGCCGATAACACTTTCGCCAGCCCGTATATCCAGCGTCCGCTGGAGCTGGGTTTCGACATCGTGCTGCACTCGACCACCAAGTACCTGAACGGTCATTCCGACGTGATCGGTGGGATCGCCGTGGTCGGGCAGAACGCCGAACTGGCCGAACGTCTGGGCTTTTTGCAAAACGCGGTTGGTGCGATTTCCGGGCCGTTCGATGCATTTCTCACGTTGCGCGGAGTGAAAACCCTGGCGCTGCGTATGGAGCGTCATTGCAGCAACGCGCTGGATCTGGCGCAGTGGCTGGAGCAGCAGCCGCAAGTTAAACACGTCTACTACCCAGGGCTTGAGTCGCACCCACAGCATGAATTGGCGAAACGGCAAATGCGCGGTTTCGGCGGGATGATTTCCGTGGATTTGAACTGTGATCTGGCCGGCGCGCGGCGCTTTCTAGAGAACGTGAAAATCTTCGCCCTCGCCGAAAGCCTGGGCGGCGTTGAAAGCCTGATCGAGCATCCGGCGATCATGACTCATGCCACCATTCCACCTGAAACCCGCGCAAAACTGGGGATTGGCGACGGCTTGGTCCGTCTGTCGGTGGGCGTTGAAGACATCGAAGACCTGCGCGCCGATCTGGCGAATGCCCTGACGAAAATCTAGCGCTGCAAGAATGACAAAGCCCGCACGATGCGGGCTTTGGTGTTCGAGTAGGCGGCCAGTGCTGGTCTCTGGCTTACAAGGTTTATCAGGCTTCTCACAGTACCGGGCGAAATTGAAAAGTAGTGCCTCGGCTGCTTCACACGGCATAAGGGCTGGATCTCAGCGCGGAGATCTTTCTAACCGTGCACCCTTCGGAACGCGCCCCACGTCCCCTTGCTATCCGTTTGCGCATCAGTCTGCGTCTTCACCTACACCTTTGAGCGTAGCAAAAGCACAGAAAAACGAGCAGGTGCTTTTAGACTGATTTCCTTCTTGCTCGGGCCTGCAAGGAAGCGAAGCGACTATCGCAAACGTCTCCCCGCCTCAGGAATGCTATTGCAGCAATCCCCGGCTTCTCGGGTAAACCGGTAGTTCTTATCTTTATCAAGCTCAATAAGACCGTCCTCGCACAGGCGCTTGAGCACTTCGCGCACACTGATGAATGACAATTCGGGCGATGTCGACTCGACATACGCATGCACCCCGTTCACACCCATAGAGCGCCCGTCCCTGCTGGCAACCACCAGCGCATTGATCACTTTGAAACGGATCAGGCTGGCACGCAGCCCAAAGTGTCGCAGCAGTTCGCGAATATGCTCGTTGGCACTGCGTTCGAACTCAAAGGCCAGTGGGTTGGTGGCGGTCCGCAAGGCTGAAGGTGCGTTTACCGACGCAGCGCCTGGGTTGCTGAACATGCGAATACTCCTTTTCAGAATTGTTCAGGCGGGCTGTCGCTGATCCCGCCTGCCACCCACGCTCCAGACCGCAACGTGGTCGTGACGCTATATATAGAAGAGCAATGCGTAACTGCCGTTTACCAAGGCTCCCCTTTTCCAGCGTGCGTCAGAAATCGACCGTGGCCGACAGCTGCAATGTCCGCGGAGATCCCGGGGAGAATGCGCCGTAGGAGGCCACGCCTGACCAATACTCACGATCAAACACGTTCTGCACGGTGGCGCGGAACGTCGTTGGTCGGCCTTCGATTTTGGTGGCATAACGCGCACCCGCATCGAAACGGGTCCAGGAATCAAGTTCCTGGGTATTGGCCTGGTTGACGTACTGACTGTCGGTGTAGATCGCACCGCCGGTCAGTGTGAAACCTTCAAGCCATGGCGTATCCCATTCAGCCCACAGGTTGGCCTGTACGTCCGGCACGCCGACCGGTTTATTACCACGGTTGGCCGCTGTCGCCGAATCAGTCAACTTGCCATCGAGCACCGTTACGCCACCCATCAAGCGCGTGCCCGGGGCCACTTCGCCGAACATGCTCAATTCGACACCGCGGTTACGTTGCTCGGCCTGCACCGAGAACACGTTGTCGGCGCCGACTTCGCCACTGGGTTTCTCGATCTGGAACAACGCCAGCGTGGTCATGAACGTGCCATGTTCATATTTGACACCGACTTCATGCTGCTTCGATTCATAGGGGGCGAATGTCTCGCCGGCGTTGGCCGCGGTTCCGGGCGCGATGTCACCTTTGCTCAAGCCCTCGACATAATTGTAGTAGAGCGAAACATCCTCCCAGGGTTTGACCACCACACCGACCAGCGGGGTGGTGGCGTTATCGTTGTATTTCGAGCTGACAGAACCCGCCGCGTTGTAGTTACGCGACTCGATGTCCTGACGACGCAGGCCGAGCGTCAACTGAAAGCGGTCATCGAGCATGGACAGCGTGTCAGTGAACGCAACGCCGGAAAGTTCCGACTCGGAAATACGCAGCACCTTCGGCGCGTTGATGTATTGCTTGGGTGCATCCACTGGGTGGTAGATGTTCGAACGAACCGCCCTGCCGCTGGTGATGCCACGGGACAGTTCGTCCTGATACCGGGTCGCCATCAACGTGGTGGTGTGGGTCACCGGCCCGGTGGCGAACACACCGCGGATCCCGACATCCGCCGTCGACCGGTCAACGTTGAATTTGTAGTAGCCGGGGATATTGCTAGTATCACCGGCATCATTGAGGATTCGTGGTACCTGGTCGGACATGCGCTTGACGTCCGACTTGCCGCCACCGGCATGGGCGAACACCGTGACGTTATCTGTCAGGTCGTACTCGCCACCGAGCAACGCCGACTGCTCCTTGGTGTCCGACCAGCCCCAATCCTGCGACACATTGGTTCGACCATTCGGCGCAGACGGAACATCGACGCCCGGCGCGACGGTGAAGGGCCGCGAAGCCCCTTCGAAGTTTTCCTTCTGGCTGATGTAATCAAGGTTCAGGCGCAAACGTTCACCGCGATAATCAAGCGCAATCGCGCCGATACCCAAGTCTCGCTGCTGATCATCGACCGCGGTATCACCGCCCTGCAGGTTGCCGTTGAAGCGCACGCCGAACTGGTTCTGCGAACCAAATCGCCGACTCAAATCCAGATGCCCACCCACTTGCGAGTCAGAGGCATAACTGCCGGTAAAACGAGTCAGGTCTTCATCCAGCGGACGCTTGGGTACGATGTTGATCACGCCACCGACACCGCTGTTGGGCGAGATTCCGTACATCAGCGCCCCCGGCCCCTTGAGCACTTCGACACGCTCGGCGTAGTCGGTGAATACCCGATAGTTTGGCGCTACACCGTACACGCCGTCGTACGCCAACTCGCCCAGGTTGCCTTCACCAATCGCAAAGCCACGGATGAAAAACGAGTCAACGATCCCGCCCGTCTGCCCGGTCGAGCGAACCGAAGGATCACGCTCCAGCGCATCGGCGACGGTCACGGTTTGCAGATCGGCCAGTGTCTTGGCGGTGTAACTGGTGACGCTGAACGGGGTGTCCATCACATCCTTGTTGCCCATCATGCCGAGCCGGGCACCGCGCGCGACCTGACCACCGGCGAGCGTTTCCGGCAATGCGGTCGGGCCGCGGTAACGGGCGTTGATGTTGGTGGTGTCGAGGGTCAGCGCATCAGCGCTGTCGTCGGTCGACGCTGCCGCCGAACTGTTCGAAGTCTTATCGGCGGCAACGTCTTGTGGCTCGGGGCTCGCGGCCCACGCGTTGGCGCTTCCTGCGACCAGAACGAAATTCAGCATGGCGGTACGAATGGCGAGTGTTAACACGCGCTCACCGCAAGGACGACTGACAACAGGCATGACGTGAGGATCCTTTTCAACAAGGGAAAATGGTAATCACTCCTATTGCCAGTCGATCTGCGAAAAAGTATCACCCGCAATAAAGTTTTTTTTGAATTCGTCCAGCGGAGCTCAGGCGTACAGGTTTTCCAGCGGTATCGCGACCACCGGCAACGCTGGGTCAAACGCGTGTCGGGTGGTCTTGTAGGGAAAAATCTCACCACGAGCGATTGTGGTGAAAATCCGCGCCACCTCGAACGCCTGCCCGGTCTGCCAGTGCCGCACACATACTCGCGGATCGCTGTAATCGAGCTGGATGCACGGCACCCGCTTCAAGCCCAGCTGCAACGCGGCGTTGAAGCGGTGATTGCCGTCCATCACGATCCCCCGTGAACGCTCGACGATGATCGGTTCCAGCCAATGCCCGGCGCGAACAATCGATTCGCACAGCCGTGTCACGTTGGCCGGATCGACCTGCTCCGACGGCAGCACTTCGCTGAGCGGTCGCAGCGCAATCTGATAACCGTGTTCCATGGTGGTCCTCCTGATTTGCTTGGGATTCAGCAAGCATCGGCGCGGGTTATCGCAAACGGGCTGATAGCAGTCTGGGTCTGGCGACTGACTTGATCGGATTGCATGGCGTTGCTCCTTTGCGTGAACCAGTCGTGGTTTCTGAACATTTGCAGGCCCCTTCAGCGGCAAATTTGCGTGCTCGTCCGGGGTATCTCGCAGCCACCCTTAACGCCTTATTGATCAAGGAATTAAGCGTCTTTTTATTTCAGGACGAACGCTTCCTTGAGCGTGTAAATACACGTTCATTGATTTTTCTTGCGCAGGTCTTTATTCCAAAATATTTGAAAACCTTACTTGATAATCGTTCCTGTTCGCAATATTGTTCACGCCGCCAAGAGAAACTATCTTGGTTTCAACGCAAGCGAGCAGCACCACGGAAAGTACATATCAGTGATGTCATTTGAATGCCAGTCACTGGCCATTTACAGGGCATTGGTCATCAACTAGTGGCCAATTGGAACATCCGTACAAACCTCAGGGAATGGGTTTTCATGCAGTTATTTTGTGAAATATTTATTACGATCAGCGCCACCATTCAAACTTCAGCTATCGCCTGGCGCCCGCCTCCGAGTTGTATAAAACTCGTTTACAACGAGTAAACAGACTGAGTCCGTCGATAGCGATCAGTTATCGAAACATCAATGACGAGGTTATTTCGACGCCAGGGGTTAACTATGCCTACAACAAATTTTATAGCGATTGAACAATCAATCGAAACTCATCACCCCGACATGTTGAAACCGCTGATCGACCCAATAATCGCTACGCTTATCAACAACTTCCCGGACACACTTGCTGATCTGGCCAAACAACACGGCTCCCCCTTAAACCTGGTCTGGCCCCACGCGTTTAAATTAAACACACAGACCCTGCTTAACGTGTTGAAACAGCACAACGTGCCTTGTGAAATATTCTATGGCGCCAAGGCCAACAAGTCCCAGAGCATGCTCGGGGCGGCAGCAAATTCGGGGATTGGCGTCGACGTGTCGAGCATCCACGAACTCCATGCAGCGCTCCGAGCCGGTACACCTGGCGCAAAAATCTGCGCCACGGGGCCGGCGAAAACCGCCGTATTTCATCAGGCATTGATTAGCGCAGGCTCGCTGATTTGCGTCGACTCGCTGGAGGAATTCGATCACCTGAAAAGTGAGATCGAAGCATTGCAGCCAGTCGCCAAAGCCAGGATTTTACTGCGTTACAGACCGAAAAGCAGTCCAAAAAGCCGCTTCGGCATGAGCTCGGAAGATTTGCTGGAGGGCCTTCAACGACTGACCAAACGCAGTGATATTTTTCACTTCGAGGGTTTCCATTTTCATCTGGGCGGCTATGGGTTCGAATCCCGCGCACAAGCGTTGCGCGAGGTCAGCGGGTTCGTCGGGGCTGCCAGGGAAATGGGCTTGAATCCGCGGATGATCGATATCGGTGGCGGCCTGCCGATACGTTATGTCGAGCCGCAGACGTATGCCCGATTCTTACAAAACGACAATACGCCAAGCCATTACTACAACCAGAAAATTCCCGAGGCTTATTATCCTTATGGCGGCGACCTCACAGCAGCGCAATGGCTGACGTTATTGCTCGAGGCCGAGCATTCGCCCGGATTATCCATAGCCAATTATTTAAAGCTGGAGAATATAACGCTGGCACTGGAGCCCGGTCGAAGCCTTGTCGATCAAGCAGCGATTTCATTATTTCGCGTCACCCGCACCAAGAAACTTGCCAACAACAAAACCGTCATCTTTGTTGAGGGCAGTAGTTTCAGCGCTTGCGAAACCTGGTTCGCCTCCGAATATCTGGTTGATCCGATCCTGATCAGCACAAAAGAACTGCCACACACACCCACCCAAGCTTTTATCGCAGGTCATAGCTGCCTGGACGACGACGTTATCACTCATCGCCTGATCAACTTTGCGACTGCACCCCAGACTGGCGACTTATTGATTTACGTCAATACCGCCGGTTATCAGATGGACTTGCTGGAAAACGAGTTTCATCGCCATCCCCTGCCCCGACGGTTGACGGCGACTTGTTCTACGGAAGGTAACTATGCGTTTTCACCTGACTATTAAAGGGAACAACTGCAATGATATTGAATAAAGTCTCGGACCTTATCGGTAATACGCCGATGTTGGGCATTGATGTTCCGGATACCAACGCCCGCCTGTTACTGAAAATTGAAAAGAACAACCCGGGGGGCAGTATCAAAGACCGCATGGCACGCAACATGGTGCTGGCCGCACTCAAATCCGGACGCCTGAAACCCGGAGGCGTGGTTGTCGAATCTTCCTCCGGCAACACCGGAATCGGCCTTGCCATGGCGGCCGTGGAGTTCGGCCTGCACTTTATCGCGGTGGTTGATCATCACGCGGCGCAAGACAAGATCGCCGTGATGAAAGCACTGGGTGCCGACATTCGTTTCGTCAAAGGCACCTATCGCGAAGATGAAGTCGCGGTGGTCGAGCGCCAGCAAATGGCGGCAGAACTGGCCAGCGAAATTCCCGGCGCCGTGTTCATGAACCAATCTGACAACGCCGCCAACGCGGGCGGCTACAGCGATTTCGTTCGCGAATCCATCGCCCAGGCAGAGGGCGGTATCGGCGCCTACGTCGGTTGCGTCGGCACCGGGGGCTCGATGACCGGCATCGCTCGCGGCCTGAAAGTGCACAACCCCAACACCGTGACCGTCGCGGTGGAACCGGCCGGTTCGATCGTCTTCGGCCATCCCGGTTATCCCTACTACCAGTCAGGCACCGGCACTCCGGCCGGTGACACCGTCGGACTGGTGCTCGACTACAGCTGCATCGACCTGGGTGTGCAGGTCACGGACTCTCAAGCGTTCGAAACAGCGCGCTATATCGCCCGCAACCTTGCGCTGTTGGTCGGGGGATCAACCGGTGGTGCGATTTTCAAGGCGCTGGAACTGATCCACAAAGGCGTATTGACCGGCAACGTGGTCGTGCCAATCGCCGACGGGGGCGAAAAATACTTGCACACCGTGTTTAACGATAAATGGCTGCAAGAACGCGACCTGATCGACCCGAGCATCGCCACCCAGCTGGATGCCTGGCTGGGCAAGACACAATGGCTGGACTCCGCTTCCACGCCGCTGCAACTGAGCGTCGCATGACCCCACTCTCACACAGGAACGCCTCTCGATGAATCTGTTGAAAGTCGCCATCTGTGGTGGCGGCAGGACCGGCCATCTCAACGCCATTGTTTTTAAACAACTGCCCAATGTTCAGGTTTCAATGCTCACCGGCAATCCGCTCGTCATCGAACATCATGCGCGCCATACACCGATGCAAGCCTTGTTGCCCGATGGCTCGACCTTGAGTGCGCGCCTGGATCGAGTGACCAGCGACGCAAAGGCTGCCGTTGAAGATGCCGACATCGTCATCATCACCGTACCGGCCCATGCCCGGCAGCAAACTCTAAAAGCCATCGCCCCGCATCTGAGCGCGAGCAAACCGGTGTACATCGGAGCGATTCCCGGGTTCTGCGGTTTCGACTGGCTGGCTGAAGCGACCCTGCCTGATCGTCCCAACGTGGTGATATGGGGCATGAAAGACGTCCCCCACACCGCGTTCGAGCTGACCCCGGGGCAATCGATCAAAATGGGCGGCGGCAAAAACCAATTGTATGTGGCGACTCACGCCAGAGAGTCGCAAACAGCGCGCCAACAGTTGCAGGCCATACTGACCACACTGTACGGATCCTGCGTGACGATGCTGGAAAACTATCTGGAAATCACCCTGACGCCGGGCAACCCGATCATGCACAGTTCGGTGATCTATGGGCTGATCGGCCCTTACGGCCAATGGCACCGCAAGATTTTCCCGCAACGCATGTGCTGGTGGACCGAGTGCCCGGAGCTGGGCGCGTACTTCCTGGAGCGCATGGATCAGGAAAGCCAGGACTTGTGTGCGGTCATCAGTCAGCGCATGGGCATCGACCTGTCCTCGGTCAAATCCCTGAAGCAGGAAATCGTCGAGGCCTACGGCGACCAGATCCGCGACCAGAGCAGCATGCTGTCGATTTTGCGCACCAACCAGGCCTACAACGACATCCTCGCGCCGATGGTGCCCGCCGCCGACAACCGCGCCGGCTACGTGATCGAACGCGAAAGCCGCGCCTTCAACGAGGACGTCGCCTATGGCCTGGTGCTACTGGTGGAAATGGCCAGACGCTTCGACCTCAAGGTGCCCTATATCGAGGAAGTGCTGCAGTGGAGCGTTGCCTACATGCAAGGCCTGCGCGACTCGGCACTCGACTACTTCCCAAGCCACTGGCCACACCCGGCAAACGCCGCCGCTTGATCTCATTAATTCAATTTTCGACGAGCAGACCGCTGATATGGATGACTTCAAGACACTGATCGCCTACTCCCGCAAAAACGCCATGCGACGGTTGATACGCTGCCTTTTCGCGGACAACATCCTCGACCGTTCTGCCTTGAGCTTTTCGGTCGAGGGCAGCCAGGCCACTTTTCCACTCAAGGACGGCCGCGCCCACCTGGCCTTTTCCGACATCACCCAAGGCCCGGCCGACACCGTGGTCAACGAGGGTGACGTGGTGCTGGTCACCGATGAAGGCGTACGCCAAGTCATCACCAGCCACCAAGACCTGCTCGATGTGCTGCGCGACAGCTTCGACTTTGCGCCCACCGACGAAGGTGTGGCCGGGCTCAAGGCCGACATGGAAAACAGCCTGACCAACGACGCCCACGCCCGGCAACATCGCCAGCAATGGAACGCGCGGCTGCAACAGGCCGTCAGGGATCAGGGCCTCGACAGCTTCACCGACTACCTGCGACAGCACGCCAACACCAAGGACGCCGCGATTCTGCTCGACCAGTGGGGTTCGCTGGAAGGCCATCCGTATTACCCGACGTGGAAGGCGCGCCCGGGCCTCACTGATGAGGAAGTCGAGCAACTGTCGCCCGAGTTCAACGCGCAGGTACCACTGCGAATCGCTGCGTTGCGCGCGGACAACGCAAAAAGCGAAAGCATGCCTCACGTCACCCATTATCACGACTGGTTTGCCAGCCATTTCCCGGTGCAATGGGAACAATGGAAAGCCTCGCTTAACAGCAAGGGTCTGGACGAAAACCAGTGGCTGCCATTGCCGATTCACAGTTGGCACTTGCAGGCCTATGTGCTGGAAACCTTCGCGGCGGAAATCGAAGAAGGCATCCTGATCACCGACGGCCCTGACATGGCGAGCCTGCCGACCATGTCGTACCGCACGATGATGCCGGTGCTGGACCAATCCGCGCCGTTGATCAAACTGCCGATTGCCGTGTGGATGACCAGCGAATTGCGCAGCCTGCAAGCCAAGTCGATTCACATGGGGCCGCGCATCAGTACGGTGATTACGAAGATTCTGCAGGCGGAAAACGGCTTCGATCAGCGTCTGGAAATCTTCCCGGAGGAAATCGGCGTGCGTTATAAAAACGCGGTCACGCAAGACGATCACCCCGGGCGTCATCTGTCCGTGGTCTATCGCGCCAGTGCGCCGGCGTTCGACCGCAACGACGATTGCCTGCCGATTACCGTGGCGTCGTTGTTTACCCGCTTGCCGGGTAACGGGCGTCCGTTGTTCACCGATCTGATCGAGCGTGATGGCGTGCGGGCCAATGCCGTGCAGGTTGAAAACTGGTTCCGCGACTACGCCAAAGTGGTCACCCACCCGGTGGTCGCGATCTACCTGCTTTATGGCATCGGCCTGGAAGCGCACCAGCAAAACACCATGGTGCTGTTCTCCCCCGATGGCAAAGCACGTAGTCTGCTGATCCGCGATTTTGGCGATGGCCGCACGTACGCGCCACTGTTGGAAGGACGCGGCTACAGCCTGGCGCCGCATGTGCAGCCAGGTATTCTGCCGACGGTGTTTGCAGGCGATATCGAACCGGTGCGCTCGTTCGTCCTCGGCGCGACATTCCTCACCCACCTGCACGAAATTGCCCTGTGGCTGACCAAGGAATACGGTTTGAACAACACGCGGCTGTGGCAGATATTGCGCGAGGAAACCGACCTTGCCTTCGACGCCGTGCGCAACCGAGTCGAGCCCGCGCTGTGGAAAACCGAGCACAAAGCGTTCGTTGAAGATCCATGGCCGACCCGCTCGTTGTTGCGCATGCACTTGATGCAGTACACCAACTATCGTTTGCAACACACTTTGACCAACCCGCTCGCCAGCGTTTAACCGAGGCTGTCTCATGTCCCATGCAGGTGTCATCCAGGGTTCGAGAGTACGAATCCTGATTTATCTTCTATTTGCGATCCAGCTGGTGTCCATGGGCGCGATGGAGATGAGCGGGCCGTTCTGGCCCGTCCATCTGCGTGGGCTGACGTCCTCGGAGTCGGTCTTCAGCTTCGCCAGCATCGCCGTTTATGTCGGGCCGATGCTTGGCATTATTCTGACCAGTGCATTCTGGGGCCGTATCGGCGATCGATACGGCCACAAGTTGATGATGATCCGCGCCCTCGCCGGCTTGTCATTGACCCAGCTTGGGCTGGCCCTCTTCAGCGACATCTGGGTCATTCTGATCCTGCGTTTTCTGCAAGGCGCCTTCGCTGGCTACATCGCCCCGGCGCAGGCTTATGGCGTCAGTATCGAAGCCCCTTCGCGGCGAGCCCGGCTATTCGCGATCCTGCAAATCTCGACCAACGTGGGGTCGTTGCTGGGCGCAGTCGTCGGCGGGTTGATCCTCGATTACGCGACGTTCTTCTGGATCAACATCACCGCCTCGGTATTGTGTGCGGTGTGCACCGTGATCGCGGCCGTGACCCTGCCCGATGTACCGCCGGTAAAGAAAGCACCGATGGCCGACAAGGCAGCGCCTGCCCGCCGTTCAGGCCATATCTGGCAAGGGTCGCCGTTACTGTCGCTGCTCGGCGTGATGGGCATTCTGCTGTTGGCGCGAATGCTCCCGCAAACCTCGTTTTCGCTGTACGTCAGCTCGGTGTTCGACGTCAGCAACTCGGTGGTCGGCCTGTGCTACGGCTTGCTGGCGCTGGGTTTCATTCTTTCGGCCACGGCGTGGTCGCGCTATTTCGAACACCGCAGTCAACAGGACACCCTGCACCGCATGACCTACGTGGTTATCGGCTGCATCGCCCTCGCCGCTGTGGCTGGGGTCACGCGTAATCCGGTGGTGTTTGTCATCGCCTACTTCATTTGGGGCGCGCTGCTGGGCGCGACCACTCCGGTGCTGATGGCGCTGATTTCGAAAACCGCTGACAGCTCGAAACAGGGCCATGTGCTGGGCATTGCCCAAGGCACGGCGCAATTCGCCTCGATTGCCGGCATCTCGGCGGGTGGCTTGCTCAGCCAGGTCTACGGTTTGCAGTACACCTATCTGTTTGTTTGCCTGGCCTACGTTGTGGCGCTGATCCCGATTGTCGCGTTGCGTTACTGGCCTGCGGTGATGCAACCGAGTCATGCCCCTCCCGGGGATTGAGCAAGGAGTCTGACTTTGAACATCGAACAACTGCGCGCCGATACGCCTGCGGTCGCGCAACTGATCCACTTCAACAATGCTGGCGCGGCGCTGATGCCTGCGCCGGTGATCGAGACCATGACCCGTCACATTCAGCTCGAAGCCAGCCTCGGCGGCTATGAAGCGGCCGGGCAACAGTCGGCCGAGCTGGAAAACGTCTACGCCGCTATCGGTCGCCTGATCAACGCCGGGGCCGATGAAATTGCCGTGATCGAAAACGCGACCCGCGCCTGGGACATGGCGTTCTATTCGTTGCCGTTGCAATCGGGCGATGTGGTACTGACCTCGACCACCGAATACGCCGGCAACTACATCCCCTATCTGCAACTGAAGCAGCAGCGCGGCATTGAAATCCGCGTTATTCCCAACGATGAACACGGCCAGGTCTCGCTTTCGGCGCTCAAGGACATGTTGGCTGATGATCGCATTGCCCTGATCTCTTTGCCGGTGATCGCCACCAACGGCGGGCCGGTGCAGCCCATCGAGCAGATCGGCGCCCTCGCCCGCGCCGCCGGCGTGCTGTTTCTGCTCGATGCTTGCCAGGGTGTAGGGCAAATGCCCATCGACGTGCAGAAGATCGGTTGTCATATGCTTGCCGCCACCAGCCGCAAATACCTGCGTGGACCGCGCGGGATGGGATTTTTGTATGTCGAAAGATCTCTGTGCCAGAGCCTGGAGCCGGCATTTCTCGATCTGCATGCAGCGTCTTTGCTGACATCCGACGCCTACAAGATCCGCGCCGATGCACGCCGTTTCGAGAACTGGGAATGCAACGTGGCCGCGAAGCTCGGCCTCGGTGCAGCGGTCGAATACGCGCTGGCGCAGGGCATCGAGCCAATGTGGCAACGCATTCAACAGCTGGCCAGTTACATGCGTCAGCGACTGGCGCAGATACCCGGCGTCACCGTGCGAGACCAGGGGATTGAGCAGTCCGGCATCGTCACATTCACTCACCGGAACAGCAGCGCCGAGCAGGTTCAAGCGTTTCTGGCAGGCCAGACAAAACGCATCAATGTCAGCACCTCGACATTGCGCTCGACCCTGCTCGACATGCAACAGCGGGACTTGCTGGAGGTTAACCGAGCCTCAATCCACGCGTACAACACCGAGGCGGAAATCGACACGATGATCACTGCGCTGCGCCTTCTGCCGTGAGACTGAAAAGGACAACAATCGGCGCTTGCGTCGCAGCCAGTTTGTAAACTAGCATTGGGAATACTTCTCAATTGCATGAAAATCTGCAGCCATGAGCGAATCCCTTTCCGCGAATAATGACAATCACCTGCGCGCGATCGAAGCCTTGTACAGCGGTCATCACGGCTGGCTGTACGCGACGCTGAGGAAAAAACTGGGTAACGCCATGGATGCAGCGGATCTGGCGCAGGACACCTTCACCCGCATTCTCGCTTCCCGGGTGACTGTCATCGAACAACCGCGCGCTTATCTGAGCTGCGTGGCCAAAGGCATTCTGGTCAACTGGTATCAGCGCAAGGCGCTGGAACGTGCCTACCTGGACGCTCTCGCCCATGTGCCGGCCCCGGAGGTGCCTTCGCCGG
Organism: Pseudomonas sp. NPDC098747; assembly: GCF_044760045.1. NCBI lineage: Bacteria > Pseudomonadati > Pseudomonadota > Gammaproteobacteria > Pseudomonadales > Pseudomonadaceae > Pseudomonas > Pseudomonas sp. NPDC098747. Next base: position 19,302 of record NZ_JBIWAL010000003.1, read on the forward strand.
AGTCACGCTTCATGATCCTCGAGACCCTGCACGAAATCGACGCGATGCTCGACGCCCTGCCGCCGCAGGTCAAACGCGCGTTCCTGCTGTCGCAAATCAGCGGCCTGAAATACGACGACATCGCCGAGCAACTGGGCGTCTCGCTGATCACCGTCAAACGCTACATGAAGCAAGCCTTCGTGCAGTGCCTGTTGCTGGTGGAGTGAATGCTGACTCGCCGCAAGGAGCCGAACCTCGATCACCAGGCACTGGAAGAAGCCGCAGACTGGTTGATCCGTCTGAGTGAAAGCGAACTCAGTGACACCGAACGGGCCGAGTGGGAATGCTGGAAAGTCAGCTCCCCTGAACGCGGCCGCGCGTGGGCCCGTGCGCAGTTGTTGCAGACCAAACTGGGCGGCTTGCCGCCGTCACTGGCGATGTCGGCACTTGATCGACCAAGCAGCCCGGAGCGGCGCGCGGCACTGGGCAAGCTGGCGATGATTCTGGCGATCTTGCCGGCCGGTTGGGGCAGCTGGAAACTGGCCGAATCTCAGCAATGGGCAGCCGACTATCACACCACCGTCGGTCAGCAACGCGAACTGACGTTGGCCGATGGCTCAAAAATCACCCTCAACACCGATACCGCCATCGACGTGCTGTTCGACGCCAATCAACGGCTGATTCATCTGCGTGAAGGCGAAATACTGGTGCAGACCGCGCCGGACATTTCGCCCATGCCCCGGCCATTTCTGGTCAGCACCCGCCAGGGTCGAATGCAGGCGCTGGGCACGCGTTTCACCGTTCGCGAACTGCAACCACGCACCCACCTTGCGGTGCTCGAAGGCGCAGTGAGAGTCGAACTGGCGGAGAATCATCAGGGCACACCATTGATCGTCAATGCCGGCCAACGCACGGACTTTTCATCGCGCACCTTTGGCCAGGTCAGCGTGGCCGACCGCTATGTCGGCGCCTGGAGCCAAGGCATGCTGATGGCCGACAAAATGCGTCTGGCCGACTTTGTTGCCGAACTGACGCGCTACCGCCGCGGCTTCGTACGCCTCGACCCGGCGATTGCCGATCTGCGCATTTCCGGCGCCTATCCCATCAGCGACAGTCAGCGCACGTTGAGCATGCTGGCGCAAACCTACCCTATTCTGGTCAGCGGCCATTTGAATGGCTTCTGGGTGATGCTCTCTCCTGCCTGAGGCAAAAAATTTGCCGTACCGGTGATACTTTTTTTGCGCTCGACTGGCTATTAGGCAGAAGAACCTTTTCGTCCTGTTCATAGGCTCATCTTTCCATGCTCGCTGCACGCCTCCTGCGTCCGGATCGTCAGTTCAAACCAGTTATTCGCAGTGCGTTGCTAAGCCTTGTCCTGATCGGTGCCGTTTGCCCGTTTGCCTTGGCCGTCGTGCCTGCGCAACTGGATGCTGTCGCGGTTCGTGCCTACAACATTCCTGCCGGATCACTTGGCGCAACTCTGTCGAGTTTTGCCGTGGATGCCGGCATTGCCCTGTCGTTCGAGCCGGCTTTGACCGAGGGCCTGAGCAGCCCGGCGTTGGTCGGTAACTTCTCCACTCAGGAGGCCGTCGATCGCTTGCTGCAAGGCAGTGGTCTGGACATGGTATTGCGCAGCGATGGCAGCTACACGCTGGCGCAGCGCCGGGTCTCGCTGGATGAAACGGCCATCATCGGCACCGACAAACGCACCGAAGCCCTGCTGCCGGTGTATGCCGGTGGCCAGGTCGCCAACGGCGGGCGTCTGGGCATTCTCGGTAATACCGACGTGATGGACGCGCCCTTCAGCGTCAGCACTTACACCTCGACGCTGATCAAGGATCAACAGGCGGTTACCGTCGGTGATGTGCTGGAGCGCGATTCATCGGTGCGCTCCACCGGCCAGACCGGGGGTATCGTCGACTCGTTCTTCATCCGTGGCTTTCCCGTCGGTGAAGGCAATCTCGGTGAACTGGCATTTGACGGCGTCTATGGCGTGGCGCCCAACTACCGGGTATTTACCGAATACGCCGAGCGTATCGAACTGGTCAAAGGCCCCGGTGCCCTGCTCTATGGCATGTCGCCCAACAGCGCGGTCGGCGGCGTTATCAACGTCGTGCCCAAGCGCTCGCTCGATGAGGATCTGACCCGGTTCACCGCCAGTTACGCCATGAATTCGCAGCTCGGTGGCCACATCGATGTCAGTCGGCGCTTTGGCGAGGATCGCCGGTTCGGTGTGCGCATCAACGGCAGCACCCAACTGGGCGACACGGCAATCGACGATCAATCGCGCCACGTCGATATAGGTGCAATGTCCCTCGATTATCAGGGCGAACGCTTGCGCACCACCTTCGATTGGCTCAGCCAGAAAGAAAGCTTCGACGCCGCCTCGCGGCCATTCTTGATCGCCTCGGGTGTGGACATTCCTTCAGCCGCCAACGGGCGCACCAACGTCAGCCAGGACTGGGGTTGGTCGCAGACCCGCGACAAGTCAGCGCTGCTCAGCGGTGAGTACGACCTCAGCGACGCATTGACCGTGTTCGCCCATGCCGGCGGCGGCAAATCGGACGTCGCGCGGATGTCCGACCAGACGCCAACCATCATCAACGCCGCTGGCGATACGTCCTCGACTCCCGGTTACTACAAGTTCGAAGTCCAGCGTTACACCGTAGACGCGGGGGCGCGCCTGCGTTTCGATACCGGGCCGATCACTCACCGGACAACGCTGCAGGTCAGTCGTTATCGCGATTTGTTGTCCCGGGGGGTCATTTCCGGCTCGCCGATTCTGTCCAACCTCTATCACCCGGTGGACCGCCCAAAACCCTACATCGCCAAGCCGGACACACCCAAAGTGTCTGAGAGTGAACTGACCGGCGTGGCCCTGGCCGACACGTTGTCGGTGCTGGATGACCGGGTTCAAATGACGTTGGGTGTGCGCAAACAGAACATTCAGTCCGACAACTACAACGCGTCCGGCGTGGTCACCACCTCGTATGACGACGGCCGGGTCACGCCACTGTTCGGCGCGGTGATCAAACCCTGGGATCACGTTTCGATCTACTACAACTACCTCGAAGGACTGAGCAAGGGTGACATCGCGCCCTCCACCGCCACCAATGCCGGCGAGATCTTTGCCCCTTATGTCTCGCGCCAGCACGAACTTGGGGTCAAGGCCGACTACGGAACCTTCACCTCGACCCTCGCGCTGTTTCAAATCACCAAACCCAGTGGCGAGCTGACCTCCGGGGTGTTTTCGATACAGGGTGAACAGCGCAACCGTGGGCTGGAGCTGAACGTGTTCGGCGAAGTCAGGCCGGGCACTCGCCTGCTCGGTGGCGTGACCCTGCTCAATGCCGAACTGAGCAAAACCGCGGTCGCCGCCAACCACGGCAATAAACCGGTCGGCGTGCCGGAGGTTCAGGCCAATCTCTGGGCCGAATGGGACACCTTATGGGTTGAAGGCCTGACGCTGACCGGCGGCGCGATCCATACCGGGAGCCAGTATGTGAACCAGGCCAACACGCAGGAACTGGATGACTGGACCCGCTTCGATGTCGGCGCCCGCTACACCACCCGCATCGAAGATCGACCGACCACGTTCCGCGCCACCGTGCAGAACGTGTTCGACCACGAATACTGGTCGGGCGTTGCCTCTTATGGCGCGTTTTCCCAGGGCTCACCGCGCACCTTATTACTGTCGGCGACTGTCGATTTCTGAAACGTTCAGCCGGTCGGCGATGCATGCCAATGACCGAACTGACCTTTGCAAAGGCTTTGACCATGGTGATTTTTGATCGACGCAGCCTCGCTTTTGCTGCGCTGTTACTGGCAGGACTTTTGAGCCTGACCTCCCTCGCACCGCGCAGCGCCCACGCTGGCGAGGCAGATACCGCGCGCACCGAGGTGACCGATCTGTTGGGGCGCAAGGTCAAGGTTCATTTGCCAGTCAGGAGGGTGATTCTCGGCGAAGGTCGGCAGCTCTATCTGGTCGCCACCCTCGACACGCAAAACCCGATCGAACGGATCGTCGGCTGGCGCAAGGACATGATCCAGTCGGACCCGGACACCTATAACGCGTACCTGCGCAAATTCCCCGACATCGCCAAAATCCCTACCTTCGGCGGTTTTGAGGACGGCACCTTCGACATCGAACAGGCGATCTCGCAGCGTCCGGACGTGATCATCCTCAACGTTGAGGCGCAGCACGCCACGGAAGATGCGCGTTACATCGAGAAGCTCGACGCGTTGGGCATTCCGGTGGTGTACGTCGATTTTCGCAATAACCCGATGCAGAACACAGAGCCGACCATGCGCCTGTTTGGCAAGTTGTTCGGCAAAGAGCAACGCGCGGAAGACTTTATTGATTTTCGCAACCAGCAGATCCATCGCGTCACCGATGTGATCGAGAAAAACCATCCGCCTCGCCCCAGTGTGTTCATCGAGCGCATCGGCGGCTACACCGATGATTGCTGCCTGAGTTTCGGCAACGAGAATTTTGGTCTGTTCGTCGACATGGCCGGTGGCAACAACATCGCCCGGCGCATCATTGCGACCACGTTCGGCCAGTTGAACCCCGAACAAGTCATCGTCTCCAATCCGGACCATGTGGTGGTCACCTCCGCCAATTGGGAAGCCTTTGCGCCCGGTGGCCATTGGATCGGTGTCGGTCCCGGCGCGGACATGACCGAGGCCCGAAAAAAACTCGCGTGGTTCACCCAACGTCCGGCCTACGCGGGGATCAAGGCCCAGCAAACACAAGCCTTCCACGCCATCTGGCATCAGTTTTACAACAGTCCTTATCAGTTCGTCGCTATTCAGCAATTGGCCAAATGGTTCCACCCCGAGCTGTTTGCCGATCTCGATCCGGACGCCTCATTCCGTGAACTGCACGAGCGCTTCCTGCCGGTGCCTTATGAATCGGGCTACTTCGTCAGCCTGCGCAAACCCGAGGTCAAACCGTGAGTTCGTTGACCGATGCTGTGGTCGTGCAGCGCGAAACCTATCGACGGCTGGTGCTGCGTAAACGCCTGATCCTCGCCGGACTTGTGTTTCTGTTGCTATGCAGCGTGTTGCTCGACCTGGCATTGGGGCCGGCGAGTTACAGTTTCAGCGAAGTGCTCGGCGCACTGTTTTCGCCGGACAGCGCTTCGCCGCAAGTGCGCGTGGTGATGTGGGACATCCGCCTGCCAGTGGCGCTAATGGCGGTAGCCGTGGGCGCCGCGTTGTCGCTGGCTGGCGCGCAGATGCAGACGATCCTCAACAATCCGCTGGCCAGTCCGTTCACCTTGGGTATCTCTGCTGCCGCCAGTTTCGGTGCCGCGTTGGGATTGGCCTTCGGTGTCGCGCTATTTCCGCTGGCGGCGCAATTCATGGTGCCGCTCAACGCGTTCATCATGGCCATGCTTTCGGCGCTGTTGATTCACTTCCTGAGCATGCGTCGCGGCGTCACCGCCGAAACCATTGTGCTGCTCGGCATCGCGCTGGTGTTTACCTTCAACGCGCTGTTGGCGCTGGTGCAGTTCTTCGCCACCGAACAAGCCGTGGCCGCGGTGGTGTTCTGGACCATGGGCAGTCTGACCAAAGCCACCTGGCCGAAGCTTGGAATCGTCTGCCTGATCATTCTCATCACCCTGCCGATATTCGCCAAACGCGCCTGGGCGCTCACCGCACTGCGACTGGGCGACGACAAGGCCGCGAGTTTCGGCATCAACGTCCGCAGCCTGCGCTTTCAGACGCTGATCATGGTCAGCCTGCTCGCCTCGTTTCCGGTGGCCTTCGTCGGCACCATTGGCTTCATCGGCCTGGTCGGCCCGCACATCGCCCGCATGCTGATCGGTGAAGACCAGCGCTTCTTTCTCCCAGCCTCGTTACTGACCGGCGCGTTAATTCTGTCGGCCAGCTCCGTGGTCAGCAAAACCCTGATACCCGGCGCAATATTCCCGATTGGCGTAGTGACCTCGCTGATCGGCGTGCCGTTCTTCATTTCTCTGATTCTGGGCGGGAAGAAAAACTCATGGTGAAGCTGCAGTTGGAGAACCTAGGCGCCCGCTACGGCCAGCGCGAGATCATCCGCGATGTCTCGACGGCGATGTTTTTCGGCGGTCAGGTGGTCGCTGTGGTCGGGCCTAACGCCGCCGGCAAATCGACGCTGTTCAAGCGCATGGCAGGGCTGATCGACGGCCCCGGCCAAGTCATATTGCAGGATTCAAAGAAGGGTCCGACGGGCATCAGCTACATGCCCCAGGGCTTGAACGCCAGCGCCCGTTTGACGGTTTACGAATCAGTGCTGCTGGCGCGCAAACAGCTGACACCCGGCTGGGTGGTTCACGATGATGAGTTGAAACTGGTCGATGAGATTCTCGCCGCACTGGGCATTAGCACTTTGTCGTTCCGTAATCTCGGTGAACTCAGCGGCGGGCAGCAACAGTTAGTGTCCATCGCGCAAACGCTCGTGCGCGAACCGGAAATCCTGCTGATGGACGAGCCGACCAGCGCCCTCGACATGCATCGGCAGGTGCAGGTACTCAACTTCATGCGCAGCCTGGCCCGCAAGCGGGAGGTGATTGTGTTCATCGCCATCCATGACCTGAACCAGGCACTGCGTTTTGCCGATCAGGTGCTGGTCATCGCCGATGGCACCGCGCAAGGCAGTGGTCCGAGCAACGAGGTGATCACCGAACAGATGTTGCGCAACGTCTACAAGGTCGAGGCCCGTATCGAGCAATGCAGTCGCGGCCTGCATCACATTCTGATCGACGACATCGTTTAAAAGTCTCGATGGTGAAATATTGCGGGTGCCGGGTTATGGGTCAACTTGCGCCATCAGCTCCGACACCGATTCCGGGCGGTTCGCATAACGCTGCGCCAACACCGCGCAGACCATCAATTGAATCTGATGGAACAGCATCAGCGGCAGGATCAGCACACCGATGGTGCTGCCGGCAAACAACACCTGCGCCATCGGCACACCGGTGGCCAGGCTCTTTTTCGAGCCGCAGAACAGGATGGTGATGCGGTCTTCCTGACTGAAACCGAAGGCCTTGCCCAGCAACGTCGCCGCCACCAGTACCAGCGCCAGCACGATGCAGCAAACCACCACCAGCCCGAGCAACTCGATCAGCGGAATCTGATGCCAGATGCCTTCGTTGACGGCCTCGCTGAACGCACCGTAAACCACCAGCAAAATAGAACCCTGATCGACAAACTTCAGCCAGTTCTTGTTGCGCCCCACCCACGCGCCGATCCAGCGGCGGGCAATCTGACCGACGATGAATGGCAGCAGCAATTGCGCGCTGATTTTCAAGATCGCATCGAGGGTCGAACCGCCGTCGCCATGGACGTCGAGCAGCAGCGTCACCAGCAACGGCGTGAGAAAAATCCCGAACAGACTGGATGCTGCCGCGCTGCAAATCGCCGCCGGAATGTTGCCCCGCGCCAGCGAGGTGAAGGCAATCGCCGATTGCACCGTGGCGGGTAATGCGCAGAGGTAAAGCATGCCCATGTACAACTTGTCGCCGATCAGCGGCGACAGCAGCGGTTTGAGCGCCAGCCCCAGCAGCGGAAACAGCACAAAGGTCAGCCCGAACACCAGCAGATGCAGGCGCCAGTGACCGGCGCCAGCGATGATCGATTCACGCGAGAGTTTGGCGCCATGCAGGAAAAACAGCAGCGCGATGGCGATATTGGTCAGCCAGCCGAAACCGACTGCGACCTGACCGCTGGCGGGTAGAAAACTCGCCAGCAGCACGACGCCGACCAGTGTCAGGGTGAAATTGTCGGGCAGGAATCTTGGGCGCGTCATGGTGTGTTCATCCGGGGGTTGCCAGTGCGTGCCGACGACTCTAACGTGAGCGGGAATTACCGACTAACGCCGAAGAGCCTGCTGATGCCGCCTAAAGGACATGCCAAAAGTATTCGGCGCAGCATTCCCGGGCTGCCCAGCCTGCCGCGTCCGCTGTACGGGCGCACTGAATCTCTGCCCAACCGCGCATTGACCCGGCGCCACAGCCATCCATGGGTGCAGTTGTCCTATGCGATTCAGGGCGTGCTTGAGGTGCAGACCAGTGCCGGACGTTTCGTCGCGCCCCCGGAGCGCGCCGTGTGGATTCCGGCCGGAGTACCGCATCGGGTATTCAGCTCGCCGCACACCGAAATGCGCAGTCTGTACATCGACTGCAGCGTCGCCGGTCGGGCTATTGAGCACTGTCATGTGCTCGGTGTGAGCGATTTGCTGAGAGAACTGATCCGTGCCTTCAGCGAGGTTCCGGCGGAATACGATCAATCCGGGCCACACGGACGCCTGGCCCAAGTTATCCTCGACCAACTGGCAGACGCGCCCCACATCGACCTGATGCTGCCGCTGCCCCAAGACGCGCGTTTACGGCAGATCTACCAGAGCCTGGAGCAACACCCGGAACAGCAGACCACGCTGAGCCACTGGAGCGAGAAATTCGGCGTCACCGAAAAGACCCTCACACGCCTGTTCCTGCGCGATACCGGCCTGACCTTCCGCGCCTGGCGACAACGCTTGCGCCTGCTCGGTGCGCTGACGCCACTGGAAAACGGTGAACGCGTCACCGACGTCGCGCTGGCCTGCGGCTACGATTCGACGTCGGCGTTTATTGCGGCGTTTCGTCAGCAGTTTGGGCAGACGCCGGGGGAGTTTTTTCGTTGATCCGCAATCAGCCACGGGCCCGACACTTCGTTAATAACGAACTCTAGCCCAGAAATAAACGATTTTTCTTTCGCCCAAACTCGTCGCTAGCATGGCCTCGCCTGACCCTAAAACAGCCAAAAACAGGGAGCGTGACATGCCAGCAACGAACATCAATATCGGCGAACCCTGGATGTGGGGCGCCTTCATCGTCTTCGTACTCGCCATGTTGGCCCTGGACCTTTTTGTGTTCGGCGGGCGCAAGGCGCATCGGGTCTCGGTGCGCGAAGCCTTGGCGTGGGTCATTGCCTGGTGCTTGTTGGCGTTGAGTTTCGCAGGCCTGCTCTGGTGGTACTTGAACGGTGCGTTCGGCGGTGAAATCGCCCAGCAGAAAACCCTCGAATTTCTTACCGGTTATCTGATCGAGCAGTCGCTGTCGATCGACAACATGTTCATCTTCGTGATGATCTTCAGCTACTTCGCCGTGCCGCCGGAGTTGCAGCGTCGGGTGCTGCTGTACGGTGTGCTCGGGGCAATCGTGATGCGCGCGGTAATGATTTTCGCCGGGGTGTGGCTGGTATCGCAGTTCGAATGGCTGCTGTATGCGTTCGGCGTGTTCCTGATCATCACCGGGATCAAGATGCTGGTGTTTGCCGATCAGCAACCGGATCTGGAGAAAAACCCGCTGCTGCGCTGGGTGCGCGGACATCTGCGGATTACCAGCAGCTTTCATGGCGAACGTTTTTTTGTCCTGCAAAACGGCGTGCGATGGGCCACGCCGATGTTTCTGGTGCTGGTGCTGATCGAAGCCAGCGACTTGATGTTCGCGGTCGACAGCATCCCGGCGATCTTCGCCGTCACCACTGACCCGTTCATCGTCTTCACCTCGAACATCTTCGCGATCATGGGCCTGCGGGCGATGTACTTCCTGCTGGCGGACATGGCTGACCGCTTTCATCTGCTCAAGTACGGCTTGGCGATTGTGCTGGTGTTTATCGGCGGCAAGATGACGCTGATGCCGTGGTTTCATATGCCGGTGGAATGGTCGCTGGCGGTGGTGGGTGGGGTGATTTTCGGGTCGGTGTTACTGAGCCTGATCACGACCAAGAGCAAAGCGCCGGAAAACCAGTCACCGTAAATCCCCGTGGGAGCACGCCCGCTCCCACGGGGTGATGTGCTGTTAATTACCGGACTTTATGCTGGTCCAGACCCGCGTCCGTACGCGCTCAAGCTTTTGCGGCAATGGCTGGACGACGTAGAGGGTTTTCAGCGCCTCTGGGGTCGGCGTCAGGTTCGGGTTGCCGGTGATTTCCTTGTTGATCAGCGCCATCGAATCCTTGTTCGCATTTGGATAACCGAGGAAGTCACTGATCGGCGCGATGACCTTCGGATCAAGCAAGGTGTTGAGGAACTCATGAGCCTCAGCAACGTTCTTCGCGCTCTTCGGAATCGCGAACGTATCGAACCAGATCGGCGCGCCCTCTTTCGGCAAACGCCAGTCGACCACCACGCCATTGCCCGACTCTTTCGCACGGTTGCCGAACTGATAGAAGCTGCCGGAGTAGCCGATGGCCACGCAGATGTCGCCGTTGGCGATGTCGGTCATGTATTTGGCCGAGTTGAAGTAGGTCACGTAAGGACGAACCTTGAGCATCAGCTCCTTGGCTTTTTCGTAGTCGGCAGGGTTCTGGCTGTTCGGGTCGAGGCCCAGATAATGCAGGGCCAGCGGTAGGATTTCCGTCGGCGAATCAAGCATCGCCACGCCACAGGACTTCAGCTTTTCCATGTTCTCCGGTTTGAACACCAGATCCCAACTGTCTACCGGCGCATTATCGCCCAGCGCAGCCTTGACCTTGGCCGGGTTGAAGCCGATCAGCACGGTACCGACCATGTATGGCACACCGTACAGGTTGCCGGGATCGTTCTTGCCCAGCAGCTTCAACAGCTCCGGATCCTGGTGCTTCCAGTTGGGCAATTTGGACTTGTCGAGTTTCTGGAACACACCGGCCTTGATCTGGGTCTCGAGAAACTGGTTCGACGGCACCACGAGGTCGTAACCGGAGTTGCCGGTCAGCAGTTTGGCTTCCAGGGATTCGTTGGTGTCAAAGGTGTCCCAGGTCACTTTGATGCCGCTTTGCGCCGCGAAATCCTTGGGCACCGCCGGCAGGATGTAGTCCGCCCAGTTGTAAACCCGCAGTTCGCGCTGCTCAGCCTGAACGGCACTGGCGAGCAGCGTCAGCCCACACACGGTGGCACCCAGAATACGTTTCATCGTGACCATGGTTGTTTTCCCGAAATGCGACGTGAGTTCGATGGTTTTTATGTTCTGTACACGGCAGTGGCTTCGACGATAGCCAAGGGTAAGGAAAATCAAATGTCTGATTTTTATTGTAGACAGCCTGATTCTTGCCGACGGCGCAGGAAGATCACAGTGGGGGGTTGGCCAAAAGGGGATTAATGTGGCCATTTGTAGTGAGGGGATTTATCCCCGATGGGTTGCGAAGCGATCCCGTCGGCTCAGCTTTAAAGCCCTTGCAAAGAATAAATTCTGGTATACCATAAGACCATAATCACATAACAATTGCGTCACAACACTCGAGGACCGTCCAATGATCGATGCCGCCATCTACAAACAAGTCATGGGCTCGTTCCCGTCCGGCGTAACCGTCATCACCACCCTGGATGACGACGGCCAGATTGTCGGGCTGACCGCCAGTGCCTTCAGTTCGCTGTCGATCAATCCGGCCTTGGTGCTGTTCTGCCCCAACTACAGCTCCGACTCCTACCCGGTACTGATCAAGAACAAACGCTTCGCGATCCATGTTCTGTCCGGTAGCCAGCAAAGCGAAGCTTACGCCTTCGCCCGTAAAGGCAAGGACAAGGCGCTGGGCATCGAGTGGACATTGAGTGAGCTGGGCAACCCGATCCTGGCCAACGCGACAGCGGTGATCGAGTGCGAGTTGTGGCGCGAATATGAAGGTGGCGACCACGCGATCATGGTTGGTGCGGTGAAGAACCTGATCGTGCCCGAACAGTGCACCGGGCCGCTGGTGTATTGCCACGGCAAAATGGGCGCCCTGCCCGTCCTGGCCTGATCTAAACCTTCAGGCATGCTCAGTCTTGTAGCCATAACAACAAAAAAATCCGAGGAAGCGTCATGAAATTTTCCCTGTTCGTACACATGGAACGCTGGGACGAAAGCGTCAGCCACCGCCAACTCTTCGAAGACCTGACCGAGCTGACTCTGATGGCCGAGGCCGGCGGCTTCAGCACCGTGTGGATCGGCGAACACCACGCCATGGAATACACCATCTCGCCGAGCCCGATGCCGCTGCTCGCCTACCTCGCGGCCAAAACCACCACCATCCACCTCGGCGCCGGCACCATCATCGCGCCGTTCTGGCACCCGCTGCGGGTCGCCGGTGAATGCGCGTTGCTCGACGTCATCAGCAACGGCCGCATGGAAGTCGGTTTGGCGCGTGGCGCCTATCAAGTTGAATTCGATCGCATGGCCGGCGGCATGCCCGCATCAAGCGGCGGCCAGGCCCTGCGGGAAATGGTCCCGGTGGTCCGCGCTCTGTGGCAAGGCGACTACGCCCACGATGGCGACATCTGGAAATTCCCCACCTCCACCAGCGTGCCAAAACCGATCCAGAAGCCCAACCCACCGATGTGGATCGCCGCCCGCGACCCGGACTCACACAACTTCGCCGTCGCCAACGGCTGCAACGTGATGGTCACGCCATTGATGAAGGGCGACGAAGAAGTCCTCGACCTGAAGAACAAATTCCAGACTGCACTGGACAACAATCCAGAGGTGCCACGCCCGCAATTGATGGTGCTGCGCCACACCCACGTTCACACCGTTGATGATCCTGAAGGCTGGAAAGTCGGCGCCAAAGCGATCTCGCGTTTTTACCGCACGTTTGATGCGTGGTTTGGCAACAAGGAAAGCCCGGTGAATGGCTTCCTTGCGCCGAGTCCGGAAGAAAAATTTGCCGGACGTCCGGAGTTTGAGCTGGAGAGCCTGCACAGAACTGCAATGATCGGCACGCCGGAAGAGATCATTCCGCGGATCAAGTACTACAAGGAACTGGGGGTGGATGAGTTTAGTTTCTGGTGTGATAACAGCTTGCCGCATGAGGAGAAGAAGAAGTCGTTGGCGTTGTTTATCAAGCATGTGGTGCCGGCGTTTCGCTGAAACCCTATCAGCAAACCACAACTGAAAAAGGGGAGTATTCATCGGGATGAACGCTCCCCTTTCTACACCGTCGAAGACACTGGTAAAAGCGAGCCTTCAGTGCGCCGCGCCCAGTCGGGTCGCCACCTCGTTCGCCGCCAATACGCGACCATCCGCCGCCTTCAGTTCGAGCTTGCAGAGCGGTTGGCGATTCTTTGCATCGACCATCACCGATCCCGCCTCACCCGGCTCGTACATGAACTCGCCACCCCATTGCGACAGCGCGACAATCACGGTCTGCAAGGCTTTGCCGCGTTCGGTCAGCACGTATTCCTTATAGGCGCTGCCATCAGCGGCCGGCACCGTTTGCAGGATGCCCTGCTCCACCAGCGCCTTGAGGCGGGCGCTGAGCATGTTTTTGGCGATATCCAGATTCTTCTGAAAATCACTGAAGCGGCGAATCCCCTCCAGCGCATCGCGGATGATCAACAGCGACCACCAGTCGCCGATCAAGTCCAGTGTCCGGGCGACCGGGCAAGCATTGCCTTGCAGGCTTTTGCGCTTCACGTAAACGTACTCCCTCAAACAGTGATCGGCCTTGTGGCTCAGGGTTGCATCATACAACCCTGATGCTGCGAGCCAACCCAGCACTTGCGTACAAGTGGCCAGCCGCGATTGCGCGGATAGTGAATGCTGCCCTTTCGGCAATCCATGCACGCCCTTCGAAGAACCTGACGCAGGAGTTTCCATGAGCACATTCACCACGCAAGACGGCACCGACATCTATTACAAGGACTGGGGCAGCGGTAAGCCCGTGCTGTTCAGCCACGGCTGGCCACTGGATGCCGACATGTGGGAATACCAGATGGAATACCTGAGCAGTCGTGGCTATCGCACCATTGCTTTCGACCGTCGCGGTTTCGGCCGGTCCGATCAGCCGTGGACCGGCTATGACTACGACACCTTTGCCGATGACATAGCGCAACTGATCAATCATCTGGACCTGCGTGAAGTGACGCTGGTGGGTTTCTCCATGGGCGGCGGCGATGTCAGCCGTTACATCGCCCGGCACGGCAGCGAGCGTGTTGCCGGATTGGTTTTGCTGGGTGCGGTGACGCCGCTGTTCGGCAAGAAAGCCGACTTCCCGCAAGGCGTCGACAAGTCGGTGTTCGATGGCATCAAGGCCGGTCTGCTGAAAGATCGCGCGCAGTTCATCGCTGATTTTGCCGCGCCGTTCTATGGCACCAATCAGGGCCAGACCGTCTCTGATGGTGTCCTGACGCAAACCCTCAATGTCGCGCTGCTGGCGTCGCTCAAGGGGACCGTGGACTGTGTGACAGCGTTCTCGGAAACCGACTTCCGTCCGGACATGGCCAGGATAGATGTGCCGACGTTAGTGATTCATGGCGACGGCGACCAGATCGTGCCGTTCGAGACTACTGGCAAGCAGGCGGCTGCGCAGATCAAAGGGGCGGAACTCAAGGTCTATGCCGGCGCACCGCATGGTTTTGCGGTGACGCATGCGCAGGCGTTGAATGAGGATTTGTTGGCGTTCCTCAGCCGATAACACCGATCCATCGAGCGTGGCACTGAACCGGTGACGAGGGAGCTTGCTTTCCTCGCCACCGGCTCATCAGGATTGCAGCAACCGGGCCGTTCTCGCGCCCGGTGATTGGCAATCGACGGTTCTGTTGTCACGCTTGGACGTAAACCCATGCCTCTGTTCCAGACTTCAGCAGCACACTGACGCGCTTGTAGTCCGCGACTTCATAGGCGTCGGCCACTACCAGTTCCTGCTCGGTGATCTGGAACACCGTGCCGGCAATCTCATCGGCTGCATTACCGCTCACCTGCACTATCGGATGATGGGTTTTGCCGCTGCTTGCCAGCACGGCAGAATCGGTGATCTCGACCATTTCCTGCCTGTAGCCGAGCAGACTGTCCGGCCGCCCTTGCAGCTCGCGACCGAAGTTGGACAACTGCACCGCGCGATCTTGCAAAGTGCCATAGGAAAACAGCAACACGGTTAGTGGTGTCGGATGGCTCATGGGGCTTCCTTGAGTCAGATGAGTTTTGCAGCTCAGGGCTGTGGTCATTTACCGCCACTTGATCGCTGCGCTGTATAAACCTTTATATTGCGAAACGCCGCTAAAGATACAGTCATGACACAAAGTGTCAATTACTCTTCTGCACGCACCACACCGCGCTCCTCAAGCAGGCGCACAAACATGCTCAGGCTGCGCGACACCGTGCCCCGCCGCCACACCAGCCAAGTCGTCAGGTAGCGAAAATCTGCCGTCAGCGGCCAGACACTCACCGTGGCACTACCGGGCATGCTTTGCAGCATTTTTCGTGGCATCAGCGCCAGTCCTGCACCCGCGCTGACGCAGGCGAGCATGCCGTGGTAGGACTCCATTTCGAAGATCTTGCCGGGCACAGCGGCATCGGTGCTGAACCATTTTTCGAAATGGTGACGGTAGGAGCAATTGGAGCGAAACGCATAAATGCTCTCGCCGTTCACATCCGCCGCACGCTGGACTGGCGGGTGATTGAGCGGCGCGATGATGACCATTTCCTCTTCAAACGCCGGCACGCCCTCCAGCGTCGGATGCAACACCGGGCCGTCGACAAACGCGGCGGCCAAGCGCCCGGATAGCACGCCGTCGATCATTGTCCCGGACGGCCCGGTGGACAGGTCCAGATCGACTTTGGGGTGCAACTGGTTATATGCCGCCAGCAGTTCGGGGATGCGCACCGCCGCTGTACTTTCCAGCGAACCCAGAGGAAACGCGCCCTGCGGTTCTTCACCGGCAACCGTCGCCCGAGCCTCTTGCACCAAGTCGAGAATGCGCCGTGCGTATTCAAGAAAACTCCAACCGGCCGGCGACAGGCGCAAGCGGCTTTTCTCTCGAATAAACAGATCGACGCCCAGATCTTGCTCAAGCTGTTTGATCCGCGTGGTCAGGTTCGACGGCACGCGATGGATCTGCGCGGCGGCGGCGCTGATGCTGCCGTGTTCGGCAACGGCTTTGAAGATTTCCAGCTGCACCAGATCCATAGTCATTCTCTAATCGTGAAAGAAACGATCTTAATTATTCAGTTTCCAGAACACAATCGCCACCCTACTCTAGCTCCATCCGATGAACACGCAGGACGACAGCCATGAGCCAGATTTCCAGCCAGACCCACGCCATTTCGATCAACCCCGCCACCGGCGAGCAGATCGGCCACTACGCGTTTGAATCCGCAGAGGCCCTCGATGGCGCGCTGACCCGCGCGGCCTTCGGCTTCGGCAAGTGGAAACGCAAGCCGTTGCAAGATCGCTCCAGCGCCCTGACGGCTCTCGCCGGCGCACTGCGTGAAACCGCCGAGGCCATGGCCACCATGGTCACCCTGGAAATGGGCAAGCCAATCGCCCAGGCCCGCGGTGAAATCGAAAAAAGCGCCAAGCTCTGCGAGTGGTACGCCGAGCACGGCCCGGCCATGCTCGATGCTGAGCCGACTCAGGTTGAAGGTGGCAAGGCGCGCATCGAATACCGTCCGCTCGGCCCGATTCTCGCCGTGATGCCGTGGAACTTCCCAATCTGGCAAGTGCTGCGCGGTGCTGTTCCAGCGCTGATCGCCGGCAATACCTACGTCCTCAAGCATGCGCCAAACGTGATGGGCAGCGCCTATCTGCTGCGCGATGCGTTTACCCGCGCAGGGTTTGCCCCTGGCGTGTTTGAAGTGATCAACGTCACCACCGAAGGCGTCTCCAGCGCCATCGCCGACCCGCGCATTGCTGCCGTTACGCTGACCGGCAGCGTCCGCGCTGGTATGGCCATCGGTGCTCAGGCCGGTGCCGCGCTGAAGAAATGCGTGCTGGAGTTGGGCGGCTCTGATCCGTTTATCGTGCTCAATGACGCCAATCTCGACGAAGCCGTTCAGGCGGCAGTGATCGGTCGCTACCAGAACTCCGGCCAGGTCTGCGCAGCGGCTAAGCGTCTGATCATCGAAGAAGGTGTCGCTGAGGAATTCACCCGAAAATTCGTTGAAGCGACGCGCAAGCTGAAGGTTGGCGATCCGCTGTCCGCCGACACCTACATCGGGCCGATGGCACGTTTTGATCTGCGTGATGAACTGGATCAGCAAGTGCGCGACACCCTGGAAGAAGGCGCGACCCTGTTGCTCGGCGGCGGCAAAACCGCTGGGGCTGGCAACTACTACGAACCGACCGTGCTGGCCGACGTCACCGATCGCATGACCTCGTTCAAACAGGAACTGTTCGGCCCGGTCGCCTCGATCATCACCGCCCGCGATTGCGCACATGCCATCGCGTTGGCCAACGACAGCGAATTCGGCCTGACCGCCACGATCTACACCGCCAATGTGGAACTGGCCCAGCAACTGACCAGCGAGCTGGAAACCGGCGGGGTATTCATCAACGGTTATTCCGCCAGCGACCCGCGCGTGACCTTCGGTGGCGTAAAGAAGAGTGGCTTTGGCCGTGAGCTGTCGCACTTCGGCGTTCGCGAGTTCTGCAATGCGCAGACCGTATGGCTGGATCGCCGCTGATCATTCGCAGAAAATGCTGCCGCTCGATGCTCTGCATGTTGCCCATTGCCGTGAGCCTTCTATAGTGTTCAGGTCCCCCTGCTCTTGGGGCCTGATATCGAGCGCTTTTCATGGTCGCCACCGAACAACTGATCATCTGCGAGCACTGCGATTGTGTGTATGAAAAAGCCGTGCTCGGCAAACACCAGAAAACCCTCTGCGTACGCTGCGGTGGAGTGCTCGAACGCTTCAACGGACTGACCGTTGAGCAGCGTCTGGCGTTGACGTTCACGGCGGCAATGCTGTGGCTGTTCGCCAATTTCTATCCGGTAATGACCATCAGCCTCAAAGGCCTGAAAAACAGTGCGACGCTGTGGGATTCGGTGCTCGCCTTGAGTCAGGGGCCGATCACGTTCATGGCGATGGTGGCGGCGATCTCGATCATCATTGCCCCGGCGTTCCAGTTGGTGCTGCTGATCTGGGTGCTGAGTTTCGCCCTCTCGTCCCGACGCGCACCCGGCTTCAAGACCTGCATGCGCTGGCTGGAAACGCTGCGCCCGTGGAGCATGCTCGAAGTGTGTTTGCTGGGGGCGATGGTGGCCGTGTTCAAACTGGCCGGGATGCTTGATGTGTTGCCCGGTATCGGCCTGTTCGCCCTGGCCGTGCTGAGCCTGATGATGATCCGCATTGCCGGCCGCGACATCCGTGAACTCTGGGAAATCAAATGAAGCGACCAGCGACCGCCAGCGAGCTTAACCTGTGCCTGTGCCACAGTTGCGGCCTGGCCTGCGACATGACCGACGAACCGCATGAGTGCCCGCGCTGCGATGCCCCGCTGCATCGGCGCAAGACCAACTCGCTTGCCCGCACCTGGGCATACCTGCTCGCCGCACTGGCGTTTTATGTGCCCGCCAACTTGCTGCCAGTGATGAACACCACGATGCTCGGCAACGGCGCCGACAGCACGATCATGAGCGGCGTGCTGGAGTTCTGGCAGCACGGCGCGTGGGACATCGCGCTGATCATCTTCATCGCCAGTATTGCCGTGCCGGGCGTCAAGTTCGGCGCCCTGACGCTGCTGCTGATCACCGTGCAGCGCGACAGTGCCTGGGCGCGGCGCGAACGCTCGAAGCTGTACCGTTTCGTCGAGTTGATCGGCTATTGGTCGATGCTCGACGTACTGGTGGTGGCTCTGGTCGCGGCGCTGGTGAAATTCCAGGCGCTGGGCGACATCGAACCGCGTTCGGGCATCCTGTTTTTCGGCATGGTCGTGGTGCTCACCATGCTCTCGGCGATGAGCTTCGACCCGCGACTGATCTGGGACAACGCGCCGGAGGACGAACCGCTCAGCGACTCAGCCCCTCAAGCAGCACCTGCAACGGATGGCGCACTGCCTGATCCGACTGGCGCTTGACCTGGCTGCGGCACGAATAACCGGTGGCCAGTGCCTCACCCTTCTGCGCTGGCGCGTCGATCTGCCGCGCCCACGATTGCTCGTAGATCACTGCCGACGTGTCGCGGTTGCGTGCTTCGTGGCCGTAAGTCCCGGACATCCCGCAGCAGCCGGTAGCCTGAGTGGTCAGTTTCAATCCCGCGCGCTCGAACACTTGCTCCCACTGCCGGGTTGCGGCCTGCGCATTGGTTTTTTCCGTGCAATGCGCCAGCAGACGGAAGGTCTTGGCGGTGCCTTGAAGTGCCTGCTCCGGCATCACGTTGAGTAGCCATTCTTGCAGCAGCGCGACCTCCGGACATGCCTGCATGCCGGGGACTTTCTGATATTCCTGGCGATAAACCAGGGTCATGGCCGGGTCCAGTCCCACCAGCGGCACGCCGATATCCGCCAGCTCCCGCAGCTGCCGCGCATTGCGCAACGCCGCGCGGTTGAACGCCGACAGAAAGCCCTGCACATGCAGCGGCTTGCCGTTGGCACTGAACGGCGCCAAATAGACCTGATAGCCAAGACGCGAAATCAGCTCGACCAGATCCGCCAGCAGCGGCGCTTCGAAGTAGCGGGTAAACGCGTCCTGCACCAGCACCACGCTGCGCTCGCGTTGCGCCGGGGTCAGCGCAGACAAGGTCGGCACCGTCGCCGGCTGCACCTGCCAACGGCGCATCGCCGCGTGAAAATCGAAACGGCTGAGCAACGGCACATCGACCATACCACCCAGGCGTTCCAGCAGTTTTCGAACCACAGATGCGCCCATCAAACCGTTGTACAACGCCGGAATTCGCGCCATGTAAGGAATGCTGTATTCGAGCGAAGCGATCAGATAATCCCGCGCCGGACGCAGATAGCGGCTGTGGTACAGCTCGAGAAACCGCGAACGAAACTCCGGCACGTTGACCTTCACCGGGCATTGACCCGCGCATGATTTACACGCCAGACAACCGGCCATGGCATCGTAGACCTCATGGGAGAAGTCCGGCGTTTGCGCGCGGCTGTTGCGCCAGCGCTGCCACAATGTGCTGAAAAACGCTGGTCGGCGGATGGTATCCGACAGCACATCAACTCCCGCCTCGCCCTGCAATCGCAGCCATTCGCGGATCAACGACGCCCGGCCCTTGGGCGACTGCGCGCGTTCGCGTGTGGCTTTCCACGACGGGCACATCGCGTCATCAGGATCGAAGTTGTAACAGGCGCCGTTGCCATTGCAGTGCATCGCTGCACCGTAGTCCTGCCAGACTTTTTCGTCGATCTGCCGATCCAGTTCGCCACGCAAGGTCACTTCATCAATCTTCAACAGTGCTGCGCCAGTGTTGGCCGGCGTGGCGATTTTGCCCGGGTTGAATTGGTTGAACGGGTCGAACGCGGCCTTCAGCGCTTGCAGCGCCGGGTACAATTCACCGAAAAACGCCGGCGCATATTCCGAACGCAGGCCTTTGCCGTGTTCGCCCCACAGCAGGCCGCCGTAACGCTGGGTCAATGCGGCGACGCCATCGGACACCGGCCGAACCAGCGCCGCTTGTTGCGGGTCTTTCATGTCGAGAATCGGCCGCACATGCAGCACACCGGCATCGACATGACCGAACATGCCGTACTGCAAACCGTGGCTGTCGAGCAGATCGCGCAACTCGGTGATGTACTCGGCAAGATGCTGAGGTGGCACGGCCGTGTCTTCGACAAACGGCTGCGGCCGCGCTTCACCGGCAACGTTACCGAGCAAGCCGACGGCGCGTTTGCGCATGCCGTAAACCTTGTTCACCGCGGCATGACCTACCGCCAGCGTGTGGCCCAGACGCTCAACGGTAAGGTCGTTGCTCAAGTGTTCAACGAAAGCCTCGACACGGCGCTGTAGATCTTCGGCATCGTCACCGCAGAACTCCACCAGATTGATCCCCAGCGTCGGCCGCTCTGCGCTTTGCGGGAAATACTCGGCAACGCCATGCCAGACAATGTCCTGCATCGCCAGCAACAGCACTTTCGAGTCGACGGTTTCAATCGACAACGGCTTGCGCGCCATCAGTGCCCGGGCATCGCGCAGCGCGTCCATGAACCCGGCGTAGCGAATGTTCACCAGCATCGTGTGTTTGGGGATCGGCAACACGTTCAACTTCGCCTCAACCACAAAGCCAAGCGAACCTTCGGCGCCACACAGCACGCTGTTGAGGTTGAACCGGTTGTCCGCCTCGCGCAGGTGCGCCAGGTCGTAACCGGTCAGGCAACGGTTGAGATCGGGAAAGCGTGCCTTGATCAGCGCACCCTGCTCATCAATGATCCGCCGCGCACAACGGTAAATTTCGCCGACCCGATCCTCGCGGGCGCACTGTGCCTGGAGTTCGCTTTCCGCAAGCGGCAGACCGTGCAGACGCTCGCCGCCGCGCAGGATCATATCGAGTTCGAGTACGTGATCGCGGGTCTTGCCGTAGGTGCAACTGCCTTGGCCACTGGCGTCAGTGTTGATCATGCCGCCGACGGTGGCGCGGTTAGAAGTCGACAGCTCCGGGGCGAAAAACAGCCCGGCGGATTTCAGCGCGGCGTTGAGCTGATCCTTGACCACCCCGGCCTGCACGCGCACCCAACGCTGCTCGACGTTGATTTCCAGAATACGGTTCATGTGCCGCGACAAGTCGACGACGATACCGTCAGTCAACGATTGGCCATTGGTGCCAGTGCCACCGCCGCGCGGGGTGATCACCACGTGTTGATAGGCCGGCTCGGCAATCAGCCGTGCGACCTTCGCGACATCCTCGGCGTCCATGGGGAAAACCGCGGCTTGCGGCAGGCGCTGATAGATCGAGTTGTCAGTGGCCAGCACCACACGACTGGCGTAGTCGGCGCTGATTTCACCGCGAAAGCCGCTGGCCTTCAGTGCATTGAGGAACTGCTGGTAATCCGTAGACAAGGCTTTTGCGGGCGACAGCTGGGCAATCATCGGTCAGGTTATCTCGGTAAAATCGGGCCGTGTAGCGGTGAACAGTTGTACGCAACGAATGATTGCGTCAGGCTCCGCCATCTCATGTTGCCCATGTTCATTGTTGAACAACGCTGGGACAACCGTAAATTTGACCCACTATCAATGACTTTTACGAATGAATCCGCGCACGCTCACCCCTTCCATGTCGTTATTGTTGGCCTTCGAGGCTGCCGCACGTCACGAAAGCTACACCCGCGCCGCCCATGAGCTGTCGCTGACGCAAAGTGCGGTCAGCCGTCAGGTGCAAATCCTCGAGAAGATGCTCGGCATGCGCCTGTTCAGCCGCGAAGGCCGGCAGGTAGTGCTGACCGACGTCGGGCGCATGTATCAACGCGAACTCGCCGAGGCACTCGGGCAGATCCGCAGCGCCACTTTGCAGGCCATGGCATTTGGTTCGGGCATCCACAGTCTGCGACTGGCAACGCTGCCGACTTTCGGCTCGAAATGGTTGTTGCCGCGACTCAAGGATTTCTACACCGCACATCCGGGCATGACCGTGCACTTGCACTCACGCATCGAAGCCATCGACTTTGATACCAGTGAGATCGACGCGGCAATCTGTGTGGGTGGCGGCGAGTGGCCGGGGCTGACCGCCCTGCCCCTGCACACCGAGGAACTGGTGGTCATCGCCAGTACGCAACTGTCCGAAGACGAGCGCAACGACGCCGGGCAACACATCGCAGGGCAATTGCTACTCAACGTCAGCAGCAATGCTCAAGCGTGGACAGAATGGTTCAGCCAGCACGGTTTGCCGCATCGCAGCATGCGCATCGGCCCGAGTTTTGAGATGACTGCGCATTTGATTCAGGCAGTACGCGCCAATATCGGCGTGGGCCTGGTGCCGAGAATTCTGGTCGAGGATGAACTGTTGAATGGCGAGTTGCTGCAACTGGGGGAACCGATTACCAGTCGGCGCAGCTATTACCTGGTGTATCCGCCACGTAACGAAGCGCTGCCTTCGTTGAAGGCGTTTCGGGATTGGTTGGTGGAGACGCTTTGAAGGCTCGCGACGGCTGACAAGGGGCTGTCAGATTTTTTTGTGCGAGCCGGTAATGGCCTGCCATCAGGCAGGCCTTCGTTTCCCCACACCTGAATACTTACGCATCCTGCAAAATCAGATCCGCGCCCTTCTCCGCCACCATCAGCACCGCCGCATGGGTATTGCCCGACGTCACGTTCGGAAAGATCGATGCATCGACAATCCGTAACCCCTCAAAACCATGCACTTTCAGACGCTTGTCGACCACCGAAGTCTGTTCGTCCGCGCCCATCGCGCAAGAGCCGCACAGGTGGTAGATCGAGCCGCAGTTGTCGCGAAAGTATTGCAACATCTGCTCGTCGGTCTCAACGGCCGGCCCTGGCAGAACCTCCTCGACGGTGATGCTCTTGAGCGCCGGAGCATTCATGATCTTGCGCATCAAGCGACTGCCCTGAATCACCTCGTCGATGTCCTTTTGCGTGCTCAGGTAATTGGGATCGATCAGCGCCGCGTCGCGCGGATTTTTTGAGGCGATCTCGATGTGTCCACGACTGGTCGGCCGGCACGGGTTGAAGCACAACAGGAAGCCTGAGTACGGTTCCGGCTTGAGACTGGCCTTGTTGTTTTTCGGGATCTGATACGACAACGGGTTGAAGTACAGTTGCAGATTGGGGTGCTGCTGATGCGCTTCACCACGAAAAAACCCACCCGCCTGATTGACGCTCATGGCCAACGCACCCTTGCGGGTCAGCAGGTATTTGACGCCGAGTTTGAACTGACCAAACAGCGAGCTGAGTTCATCGTTGAGCGTCGGGATATTGGCTTTGTAGTAGTAGCTGGCGCACAAGTGATCCTGCAAATTCTGGCCCACAGCCGACAGATGCTTGACCAGAGGAATCTGGTGCCTGGCCAGCAAGTCGCGGTCGCCGACGCCGGACAACTGAAGGATTTTCGGCGTATCGACAGCACCCGCGCAGAGGATGACTTCCTTGCGTGCGGTAAAGGTCCGCGCCAAGCCATGCTGGGTAATCGAAATGCCCGTCGCACGTTGCTGCGTTTCGTCGAACAGTACCCGATCCACCAGCGCGTAATGCTCGACGGTCAGGTTCGAACGTTTCAGCGCCGGATGCAGATGCGCAAAGCTGCTGGAGCAGCGCTGGCCATTTTTGGTGTTGACGTCGTACAGGCCCGCACCCTCGAATTTCGCGCCATTGAAATCATCGCTGCGCGGATAGCCGAGTTCTGCGCAGCCCTCAAGAAACACATCGCAAATCGGATGGGTCTGGCCCTTCATCGGCGTGATGCTGATCGGGCCGCTGCTGCCGTGGTATTCGCTGTCGCCCAGCGGATGATTTTCCAGTTTGCGGAAGTACGGCAGCACGTCCGTGAAGCCCCAGCCGTCGTTGCCATTGGCAGCCCAGTCGTCAAAATCATGGGCCTGCCCGCGCACGTAAATCATCGCGTTGATCGAGCCTGAGCCGCCCTGCACCTTGCCGCGTGGCGCGTAGATTTCGCGGTTGCCCAATTGCTTTTGTGGCTGGCTGTAATACATCCAGTTGAAGGTCGGGTTGTAATACATTTTGGCGAAGCCGACCGGGATCTTGAACCACAGAGAGCTGTCCTTGCCACCCGCCTCCAGCAACAGCACGGTGTGTTTGCCCGAGGCCGAGAGCCGGTTGGCCAGTACGCAGCCTGCGGCGCCTGCGCCAGCGATGATGTAGTCGTATGTCATGCAAGGTTACCGCGTAAGTCGTTGTACAAAATTTGCCGTCCCTGTGGGAGCGAGCTTGCTCGCGAAGGGTGCGTATCAGCATGCAGATTCGTCACTGACACTCCGCCTTCGCGAGCAAGCTCGCTCCCACAGGGGATTGGCTTCGCAATCAAAACCTGTGTCAGCCCCGGGCCGGCGATGTGTCTTTGACGTCCACAGGCGTCGGGGCCATTTGCAGGTGCAAGCGCTGGCCGGTGTACGGTGAATGCTTGCGCACCACGTCCATGTTCAGCTCAACGCCCAGGCCCGGCTCGGTGGACGGAATGATGTAGCCGTCCTCCCACTGCAACGGCTTGGTCAACACCTCGGCATGGAAACCATCCCAGGTGCCGATGCTTTCCTGAATCAGAAAATTCGGCGTGCACGTCGCCAACTGGAAACTCGCTGCCGCGCCAATCGGCCCGTTGTACAGATGCGGGGCGATTTGCGCGTAATAGGCCTCGGCCATGCTGGCGATCTTCTTGGCTTCGAGCAGGCCGCCGCATCGCGCGACGTTCATCTGCAGAATCGATGCACCGCCGGCCTGCAACAGCTTGAAGAATTCGTACTTGGTGGTCAGGCGTTCGCCGGTTGCAATCGGAATGCTGGTCTTGGCCGCCACTTGCGCCATGGCCTCTTCCTGCCCTGGCGGCACTGGCTCTTCAAACCACAGCGGATCGTATTTCTCCAGGCGCTTGGCCAGGCGAATCGCCGAGGATGGGACCATCTGCCCATGGGTGCCGAACAGCAGGTCGCATTTGTTGCCCACCGCTTCGCGGATCTTGCGGCAGAAGGTTTCGCAGCGCTCCAGCACTTCCAGCGAGATCTGATGCCCGGAGTACGCGGTGTAGGGGCCGGCCGGGTCGAACTTCACCGCCGTGAAGCCCTTGTTCATGTTGTCGATGGCACACTCGGCGGCCAGGTCGGGGTCGTCGTAGTCGTACTCGCCACGGCTGTTGACCGGGTACAGATAGGTGTAGGAACGCAGGCGCTCGTTGACTTTGCCGCCCAGCAGTTCGTAAACCGGCTTGTTCGCCGCTTTACCGATGATGTCCCAGCACGCCATCTCCAGACCGCTGACCACGCCCATCATGGTCAGGTCGGGACGCTGGGTGAAACCACTGGAATAGGCCTGACGGAAGAAGCGCTCGATGTGGTGCGGGTCATGATCGAGCAGGTAGCGTTCGAACACGTCTTCGATGATCGGCAACATGGCTTTGGGGCCGAAGGTCGCGGCGTAGATCTCGCCCACACCTTCAATGCCGCAGTCGGTCTTGAGCTTGACGAACAGCCAGTACATGCCGCCGACGTGCGGTGGCGGTACGGCGACGATATGGGTTTCAAGGGCGACGATTTTCATCTCAGGCACCTGTCTTGTTCAGAGATTTGCGATTGATTCGAGCGCGCAGGATCACGGCAGCCAGCGTGCCGAGAAAGCCGACGAAGGCGATGTAGCCGAAGTACAGCTTGTAACCAAGGGCACCGGGGAAGTGCTCGGTGAGGTAACCGTTGATCAGTGGGATAAAGGCATCCGGCATGTAGCCGACCACCGAAACAATGCCGATGGCCAGGCCGGTGATGCGCAGCGGAATGTTGCAGGTATCGAGGATCGCCCAGTACAGCCCGCGAATCGCATAGGTCATCAGGCCGATGAAAATCACCGTGCTGATCAGCAGGCCGATGCTGTTGAGCGACGGAAACACGATCAGGCCGACGATGGCCAGACTCGCCAGCAACAGCGCGACGATCAGCACCGAAATATTCGAGAACTTGTCCCCCAGCCAGCCGCCACCGATGCCGCCGATCGGGCGCATCCACAGTTTGATCGTGGTGATGGTGCCGGCCATGACCGCCGTCATGCCGCTGCCTTGCAGGTAATCGGAGAAACTGTAGGTGGCCCAGAAGATGTGATAACCGCAGAACACAATCGCGGTGACCAGCCACAACTCAGGAATCTTCACCAGTGTCGCCAGATCGCTGAGCAGGTTGAACTTGCCCTTCTCCACCGCCGGCGTTTCCTCCATCGACTTCGGGTCCTTGATCAGCACCAGCACACAGCCGATGGCGATACAGGTGAAGGCGTAGAGATAGACGACGTGGCGAAAGCCTTCGGCGCTGGATTCACCACGGGTTTCGGTGGCGAAGGCAAACAGCCCCAGGGCGACGGTCGCCAACAAGGCTTCAATCAGGCCACGACCGCCGTCGAGGATGCCGAAGAAACGCCCCTGCTCGGTGTGATGAGCGATCATCTTCACGCGCTTGAGCACCGAGGCCCAGAAGGTCAGACCGGTGGTCAGTCCCCAGCAACCGAAGATGATCATCAACTCGGTCATCGACGGCGCGGTGGAGTACCAGAGTCCCAAAACACCCGTGGCCACCAGCGAGAAGAAAATCAGAAACCGCGGCGCAATGCGGTCGGCCAGCCAACCGCTCGGCAAGTAGCTGAGCAAAAAGATCGTGCCGAGCATCGAGTACAGATAGCCCAGTTCACTGGGGCTGATCTGGAACACCTCAAGCATGGTCGTTTGATAGACCTGGCGCAGGTACAGAATCGGATAGATCGCGCCGGCGGCCAGCACCAGCAACATCAATTGGAAATAGCGACTTCCCTTGTCACTTTGGCTGTTCACAGCCGCGTTGGAACCCTGAACAGCCGCAGCAGAGGATGCATGCTTGGACATTGAAGTGACCTCGGGCGACCCGTGCTCCGGGCGCCCCTGATAATTGTTTTTATAGGTGTAGCGTGAGGCGTGTTGCGGCGGATCAGTACTTCATGACCACAAGTCGGGTCTGGGTGAATTCGAGCATGCCGTGCTTGCCGTCATCGCCGCCCAGGCCGGAGCGTTTCCAGCCGGCGTGGTAGCCCTGATACGGGTCGGCCGGGGTGCGATTGACGTACAACTCGCCAGCCTCGATGGCGTTGGCGACTTTCTGCGCGGTGCGGTAATTCTCGGTGTAGAGCACCGACGCCAGGCCGAACTGGTGATCGTTGGCCATCGCCAGCGCTTCGTCGATGTCGCGGTACTTGAGCACCGGCAGCACCGGACCGAAGATTTCTTCCTGGACGATTTCCATGTCTTGGCGGCAGCCGCTGAGCAGCGTCGGCGGATAAAAATGCCCCCGACCTTGCGGCAGTACACCACCGCATTCCAGGGTCGCGCCGTCAGCCACGGCACGCTCGACCATCGCGTGAATGTTCTTCCGGGAGCTGGCGTTGACCAGCGGGCCCATCAGGCTGGCGTCGGTGGCGCGGTCGCCGAATTTGACCTCGGCGATTTTTCTTTTGAGCAAGTCAAGGAACCGGTCGTAGACACTTTCCTGCACATAGACACGCTCGACCGCTGTGCACAGTTGGCCGCAGTGCGTGGTCTTCGAGGCGATGATCGCCGTCGCAGCCGCTTCCAGATCGGCATCCGCCTCGATGATCGCCGGGGTCTTGCCGCCCAGTTCCAGCGACGGCTTGGCGATATTGGCCTTGCAGTAATCGAGGACGATGCGCCCGGCGTTGACGCTGCCGGTCAGGGTAATCAGGCCCACCGATTTATGCGTGCAGACTGCCGCCGCCGTGGCGTGGTCCATGGTCAGAATATTGATGACACCCGCCGGCATGCCCGACTGCTGCACCGCTTTGGCAATTTCGAACGCCGAGATCGGGGTGTTGTTGCTCGGACGCACCACCACGGTGTTGCCGGTAATCAGCGCCGGGGCGATTTTGCGCAACAGGGTGTAGACCGGATAGTTGAACGGAATCAGGCAGGCAACGACGCCGATCGGCTCGCGATGCAAAAACAGGTTTTCGTCAGGGCTGTCGCTGGGAATGATTTCGCCTTCGATACGGCGCGCCCATTCAGCGTGATAGCGGGTGATCTGTGCGGCGTAGCGCGCTTCATTACTGGCGTCGCTGACGCTTTTGCCGGATTCGGCGGCCAGCGCGGCGCCGATGGCTTCAGCGCGATCTTCAAGGGCCGTGGCGAAGGCTCGCAGATGTTCGGCGCGCTCGATGCTGGTGAGTTTGCCCCAGAGCTTTTGCGCGGTGGTCGCAGCGTCGACCGCAGCAGTGGCTTCCTCGACAGTGGCGCCCGACACATGGCCCAGCAACGCTTCGGTGGCCGGGTTGTAGACCGCAATCAGCGCTGCGCTGGCAGGCTCGATGAATTGGCCGTTAACAAAATTTCGCTCGATTCGCATGTGCATCGCCCATCGTTTGTTTTTATCGATGCCGCCAGTCTTGTCATCGATGGCGGGTTGAACAAACGATTTATCGGGTGACGTAACATTCGAAAAATGCAGGTTACCCCTGAGAACACGCCGATCCCACAGGTTTTTTGGAGGACCTAGAAAGCGGCGGTCGAGGGCTGCAACTGGCGCTGCGCCAGCCAGATTTCTTCCTGCAACCACCGGCTGAACACCTGCAACTGCGGCATTTCAGTCTGCTCCGGCCGGGTGACCAGCCAATACGATTGATGCCCTTCAACATGCACATTCAGCACCTGAGTCAACTGCCCGCTGGCCAGTTCCCCCGCGACCATGTGCCAGTCGGCAATGGTGATCCCCAGCCCATCGGTCGCGGCCTGAATCGCCAGGTCCAGCAGGTCGAACTCATAACCGCCCTGGGTATCCACACCACTGATCCGCGCCGCATCGAGCCAGTGTTTCCAGGTCAGGTAACGCTGATCTTCCTTGGCCAATACATGCAATAACGTCAGACGATTGAGGTCGATACCCTGCTCGCCACTCTCGCGGGCATACAGCGACGGCGCGCACACCGCGATGTGCCGCTCCTGGATCAACAGCGAGCTGTCGAGACCATCCCACTCTCCATCGCCAAAACGGATGGCGCAATCGAGGGTGCTGGTTTCCGCGAGACTGTCCTGCAAGCGTGTGGTGATGCTCAGCTCCAGTTCCGGGTGCTGCTCGCGCAGGCGTCCCAGGCGCGGCATCAACCAGCGACTGGTGAAGGTCGGCGGCGCGTTGATGTGCAGGCGATTGGAATGGGTTTTCTGCTGAATGCTGCGTACCGTCAGCTCGATTTTGTCGAACGACTGGTGCAGCGCCCGCAACAGAATCTTGCCGGCGCCCGTCAGCTCCAAATGATGATGACGGCGCTCGAGCAGGCTTTCGCCAAGCTGTTCCTCCAGTTGCCGCACCTGGCGGCTGACCGCACTTTGCGTGACATTGAGCAACTCGGCGGCGCGGGTGAAGCTACCGGTGCTGCCGGCGACTTCGAACGCTTTGAGCGCGTTCAGGCCAGGCATTTTGCGTTTCATATCAAGGCACTCGAAAACCGCTGACAAGGCGCAGAGCATCCCATGAGTTTGTGGGACTGTCCTACAGGATTTTTCGAGTAACTTGCATTCGATGCAGGTTTCTCCAGCGTTTTTATCGTTTGTCCAACAATCGACAGATGGCAAAACTGCGGCATCTCTAATAAAAACAATCGAGAGCCGCTCTATGCCTTTCTCCTCTTCGTTTCGCCTGCGCACGACTTCCATTGCTCTGTTCTGTAGCTTCGCCGCGCCGGCAATGGCGGTGCAGGTCACCGACAATCTCGATCTGGGCGGCGCCATCCGCGCGCGTTGGGACGTGGACCCTGATCGCGACATTCAGAAGTTCGGCCTCGACACGGTATTCCTCAGCGCAAAATACAATTCCGACAGCTGGATCGGAGAGGCGCAATACCGCTTCTACGGCCGCTCCTACCCTTACCAGTACACGAAAAACTACGGCGACATTCAGTTCGCCAAGTTCGCCTGGGCCGGCTACAAATTCAATCCCGACCAGCAGGTGCAAGTGGGTCTGAACACCGTGCCGTTCGGTTTGCAGCCGTACTTCGGCAGCACGTTCTACGAGACGCTGGGCAACGTCATCGGCCTGGAAGATGTGCAACAGGTCGGCGCCAAATACATTCAGCAAAGTGGCGACTGGAACTTCCAGGCCGGGTATTACTTGCGCCCGGCGTGGCAAGGCAAAGGCACCAGCAATGGCGTCAGTTACTCAAGCATCGTGTCCGAGGCGGACGACTATGTGGCTGACGGCAGCGACAACCAGGAGCGCAACACCATCGTGCTGCGCGTGGCCAAGTCGCTGGACATCGGCGCGTGGAAGTCCGAGGTCGGCGTCTCCGGCCTGACGTCGAGCCTTCAGAACAGAGACACCGACAACGACGGCAGACGCAATGCCGTTGCCGTGCATTACCTGGGCAAGAACGGCCCGTGGGGCGTGCAGTTGCAAGCCGCGCGGCAGCAGATGTCTCCGCGCAACCCAGGCACGGATGAGCTGGTCACCCTCGGCGGTTATGACGGTACTTTCAACGTCGCCAGTCGCGGCAATCTGTACGTCGCAGATTTGAGTTATGACGTCGGTGGCAAATACCTGTTCGATCAAGTCAGCGGGATCAAGCTTTACGCCAACTACAGCGCCTTCGACAAATCCGCCAGCGGCTTCAAGACGTCGGAACGAATGATCCTCGGCAGCACGTTTTCGGTGAGCAAATTGTGGGTGGCGACTGAATGGCTGATCGGCAAGAACGATCCGTACATCGGTGGCAGCAACTACACCCAGAGTTTGGGTGCGGGCGGACTGGACCAGTGGGAAAACCAGATGTATGTGAACATCGGTTACTACTTCTGACATCCGGTTTTTCTGCGCCAGTCAGTACGCCATCGCGGGCAAGCCCGGCTCCCACAGGTATTAAGTTGCCCTCCAGTTTTGTGGCCGACATCAATCCTGTGGGAGCGGGCTCGCCCGCGATGCTTTCCTGCTAAACAACACTTGCATCCGCCCTCCACCAATAGTCAGATAAGCCCCTCAGACAACACCTACAAAAACAATAAAACCGAACAAAAGCTTCGGATCGGAGTTCCCTCTCCATGCGTCAACTGCCCTCCCTCAACACCCTGCGTGTATTCGAAGAAGTGGCCCGCCATCGCAGTTTTAGCCAGGCAGCCCATGGATTGAACGTCACCCAGGGCGCCGTCAGTCGTCAGATCAAACAGCTCGAAGATTACCTCGGCGTATCGCTGTTCGTACGCACGCCGCAAGGCCTGTCACTGACCGAAGCCGGCAGCAACCTCAAACCGCATCTGGCCGAAGCGTTCGACCACATGGAACGCGCCCTGCAAGCCGTGCGCGTACCCAATCTGCGTCAACGCCTACGCGTGCTTGCACCGCCGACCTGGGCCACTCGCTGGCTATCGTCCCACCTGCGCGCATTCTGCCAGCGGTACCCGGACATCAGCCTCAGCGTCACCAATCAGGCCAGCCACGACAGCCTCGCGGAAATCGACTGCCACATCCGCTTCGGCCTCGCCGCCGCTACGCATTGCGCCAGTCAATTGCTGGTGATGGAACGGCACATCGCGGTGGCCAGCCCTGAATTGTTCAATGGCGATCAGGCACCGAATCTGAGGGATTTTCCGTTATTGCACATCCTTCACGACGGCAAGCGATTGCAGGTCTGGGAGAACTGGCTGACGGCGATGGGAATAGTCGACATTGACGCCGGCCAAGGCCTGGAATTCAGCACGCTGGATCAGGTGATCCACACCGCACTGGCGGGCGGTGGACTGGCCGTCATCGACCGGCAGATGATCGAAAAGGAACTGGCCAACGGCAGCCTTGTGCCGATCACCCCGATTGAAGTGATCGGCCCTTATGGGTATTGGCTGGATGTAGCGAATGACAAACAGGGTTTGTCGAAGGTGAAGCTGTTTACCGATTGGTTGAGTGTGGTGAGCAATCCGTGAAACACCACCAACCCCATGTAGGGGTTGGTGGGCAGAATGTCAGATCGAGGTGGCGACCTTGTTCACGACAATCGCGCTGCCCTCCACCGGACTCTGCGCCTTGCACGCCTGACTCAGCGTCAGTGACTTGGTCTCCGGTGCCCACGCCCACGACAGCCACGCGCCAATCGCCAGAATCGCCGCGAGAATGCCCATGGTCGGACTCAGCCCGATCCCGGCCACACTCACTGGCAACAAGAAGGTGCTGACCGCCGAACCCAGCCGGCTGACTGCCGTTGCCAGGCCGATGCCGCTGGCTCGTACTTCAGTCGGAAAGCTCTCCGCCGGAAACACCCCGACCAGATTGCTCACCGCCGACAACACCAGCGTGAACAGACCGAACACCAGCACCATCAGCCACGCCGCGCTGCTTGGCAGGATCGCCAGCAGCGACAGTGCCACGGAGAGAATGATGAACGAGTTGATCAGGAATCCGCGCCGGGTGAATTTGATCGTGCACCAGATACCGATCAGCGCCCCGAGAATCAACAGCATATTAAGCATCAGTTCCGTACCGAAGCCCTCGGCCAACCCCATCTGCTGCAGGATCGACGGCAGAAAGGTGTAGATCGCAAAGTACGGCATCACGATGCACACGAAGAACAGGCAGTTGAATGCCGTGCGTTTGCGGTACTCGCGGCTGAACAGCACCGCATAGCCGGAACGGGTTTCAGTAGAGCGGGTTTCGTCCAGCTCAACGTTGTCGCCCAGATGCTTTTTGACGATCGCCCGGGCTTCGGCAATGCGTCCCTGATTGACCAGCCAGCGCGGTGATTCCGGCGTACCGATCCGTGCAATCAAAATCAGCGCTGCAGGGATGGCCGACGAGGCCAGCATCCAGCGCCAGGCATCGTCGCCGAGGCTGAGCATCGCGGTGCCGACGAAAGTTGCGGCGACGTAACCGAAGGTCCAGATCACACTGAACGAGCCGAGTAATACACCGCGATGTTTCTTCGGCGAGAACTCGGCAAGCATCGCGTGACCGACACTGAAATCACCGCCCAGGCCAATGCCGATCAGCACCCGGCACAGAAACAGACCCATGGCGGTTTCGGCGTAGAACTGCATCACCGAGGCAATCGTGATCAAGACAAAACTGATCAGAAAAATTTTCTGCCGGCCGACCTTGTCCGCGATCCAGCCGAAAAACAGACTGCCGATAAACAGCCCGACCAACGCCGATGCGCCGATCAATCCCTGCCAGAAAGCATCCAACTGCATCTGCGGGCTGAGCAAGGTGAACGCGATGCCGATCAGGCCAAGAATGTAGCCGTCGGTGAAATGCGCGCCAAAGGTCAGCCCGGCGATTTTGATGTGAAAACGGCCGATCGGCAGGTCGTCGATTTTTATGGGTTGAGCGGACATGTTCGTCTCCAATTGTTGTTATTGACGGAGAAACGGAAAGCGCTTTTTCCAGCAGTGGGCGCGGGCTTCGTGGTGAGGGGATTTATCCCCGAGGGGTTGCGTAGCGACTCCGCTTTCCATCCTGAAAAGAATGGGACTGCTGCGCAGTCCAACGGGGATAAATCCCCTCGCCACAGAGTTCACTCCTACAAAGGGCATGCGTTGAGGGTCAGAGACCGCCCATCAACAGATATTTGAGCTCCAGATAGTCATCCAGACCGTACTTCGAGCCCTCGCGCCCGAGGCCTGATTCCTTGATCCCGCCGAACGGCGCCACTTCGGTGGAGATGATCCCTTCATTGATGCCGACCATCCCCGCTTCCAGCCCTTCAGCCATGCGCCAGACGCGACCAATGTCGCGGCTGTAGAAGTACGCCGACAAACCGAATGGCGTGTCATTGGCCCGCGCCAGCACTTCGGCCTCGTCCTTGAAGCGAAAGCACGCGGCCACCGGGCCGAAGGTTTCTTCCTGGGCGATCAGCATGTCGCCGTTGGCCTCGGTGAGGATGGTCGGCTCGTAGAACGTGCCGCCGAGCGCATGCCGACGACCGCCGCACAACAACGTGGCGCCCTTCTCCAGCGCATCGCCGACGTGGCTTTCTACCTTGGCCAACGCGGCGGCGTTGATCAGCGGCCCTTGCTCGGTCTCGCCTTCCAACGCACTGCCGACACGCATGGCCGCCACGGCTTCAGCGAGTTTGCCGGTGAAGACTTCGTAGACGCCGTCCTGAATAAAGAAGCGATTGACGCACACGCAGGTCTGCCCGGTGTTGCGGAATTTCGAGGCCATCGCGCCTTTGACCGCTGCATCCAGATCGGCATCGTCGAAGACAATGAACGGCGCGTTTCCGCCCAGTTCCAGCGAGACTTTTTTCAAGGTGTCGGCGGCCTGGCGCATCAGCAACTTGCCCGTGCGGGTCGAACCGGTGAACGACAGTTTGCGCACGATGCTCGACGCTTGCAGCGCACCGCCGATGGCCACCGCATCACCGGAAACGATGTTGAATACCCCTGACGGAATGCCCGCCTGCTCGGCCAATACCGCCAAGGCAAAAGCCGACAGCGGCGTCTCTTCCGAGGGTTTGAGAATCATCGTGCATCCCGCCGCCAGCGCAGGGCCGACCTTGCGGGTGACCATCGCCAACGGGAAATTCCACGGAGTGATTGCCGCAACCACACCGATAGCTTCCTTGACCACAATGATCCGCGCATCCGCTTTGTGGCTCGGGATCACGTCACCGTAGGCACGCTTGGCTTCCTCGCCGAACCACTCAAGAAAACTCGCGGCGTAGACCACTTCACCCATCGCTTCGGCGAGCGGTTTACCCTGCTCGCGACTGAGCAGCAGCGCCAGATCCCGCTGGTTGGCGAGCATCAAATCGCTCCAACGTTTCAGGCGCTGACTGCGTTCCTTGGCGGTCAATTTGCGCCAGGCCGGCAAGGCCCGATTGGCGGCATCAATGGCAAGGTTGGTTTGCTCGGCGCCAGCCTTTTGCACGTCGGCGATCAACTCACCATTGGCCGGATTGCGCACCGGATAGGTCGCACCGCCCCTGCCCCACTGGCCGTCAATGTAGTTGCCGTAACGGATCAAATCGCTCATGCCACAGCCCCTTGCAAGGTGAATCGCTCCAGACCCGGACGGGGCGAGCGCAGGATGCGTTTGCCCGCGGTGTAATCGTTGATCACGTCGCACGGCGTGTAATTGCGCTCCAGCTCATGCAATTCGTCGGCATCAAGACGGGTCTCCAGCGCAGCCAGTGCACTGTCGAATTGCGCGGTGTTATCGGCGCCGACCAGCATGCAGTCGACACCCGGATGATTGGCCACCCAAGCCTGAGCGATCTGCGCATTCGACACACCACGAGCGCGGGCCACGCGTTGCACCGAGTGAGCGATGTCGAACGACGCTTCGTCGCTGTACATTTGCTGAGTGAAGAAGTCGGTCTGGTTGCGGGTCGACTGCACGTCGCCGGTCAACAAACCACGAGCCAGCGGACTGAACACCGACACGCCAATACCTTGGTCACGGCAGAACGGGATCATCTCGCGCTCTTCTTCGCGGTAAGCGCAGTTCAGTTGCAACTGCATGTTGATAGGCTTGACCCAACCGTTGCGCTCGCAGGCCATGAGGATCTTCGCCAGTTGCCCGGTGAGCATGGTCGACACGCCGATGTAACGGGCCTTGCCGGCACGCACGATGTCGTTCAGGGCGCCCATGGTTTCCTCGACCGGGGTGTTCACGTCGAAGTAATGCAGCATGAACACGTCGACGTAATCCATGTCCAGACGCTTCAGCGAAGCGTCGATGCTGTCCATGATGTGCTTGCGCGAATGGCCGGTGGCATTGATGCCGGTGCGCGTGCCGTAGCCGACCTTGGTAGTGATCACCAGGTCTTCACGACGGGCCAGACGCTTGACGATACGCCCCACCACTTCCTCGCCGACGCCGTTGGAATAGAAGTCGGCGAGGTCGATGAAATTGACGCCGTTATCCAGCGCGTGAGCGACGATCGGCTCACTTTGTTTTTCGTTGAAGATCCACGGTTTCCAGTCCGGCGTGCCCATGTTCATGGTGCCCAGACACAGGCGGGAGACTTGCAGACCGGAGTTGCCCAAACGGATGTATTGCATGGCGCGAACCTCAGGCTTTTGGTGTGTAGAAAGGATTGCTGATGTGCGCAACCACATCTTTCAGTTGCGCCGTTTCCGGCTTGCCGGTCAGGGCCGCGCGGATCGCGGTGCGGCACGCGTTGTAGTTGTTCAGGTACACCGCGTCGAGGTCATCGCACGCCGGGTTGACCCAGTTGGCGGTGACAATCGCCCACTCGTCTTCGGCTTCCGGTGGCAGGGTGCCGTCGAGCAGCGCTTCAAGCACGGCTTTGGCGATCCCGGCCTGGGACGCGCCCCAAGTCGCATTGCCGTGCAGGTCGCTGCTGATCGCGGCTTTGTTCACATACAGGGTCATCGGCTTGACCGGAATGTTCGGCTGCGCAATCACCATGAACGGGCAATGGCCCTGGCTCGGCGACGCGAGGCTGTTGGCAAACGCCTGCCCCGCTGGGCCGTTGCGCGGGCCGATAAGGATGTTGATGTGCGCCGCGTTCACGCCCGGGCCTTCGAAACCTTCGCCGATGTACAGGTCGAGTTCTTTCATCATTCATTACTCTTTTTGATGCAGAGGGATTGTTCGGGTGATCGGCAGCTCACGCGGGCCGGAGGGCGAGCGTGGTCAATGACGGGCGTGGGGAGGTGTAGCGGGAGAAATGGGACATGGCTGCAAACGCTCTCTGGTTGTTATTGATGAGCTGTGTTTGCGATTTTTTAACACTGGGGTTTACGGCGGCTGTAACCATTAAAAATCATGGGGCAATGACTTTTAGTCATAGCCCCGCCAGCAAAAACCATTCTCGACATCGCAAGAAAGGTCGGGCGCAAGGCAACGGCGCAGCTAGGCCAACAAGTCGAAGACGGGATTCAGGATCGGCGCGAGAAAAAAGCAGCCTCCCGCTGACCGACATTGCAGACTGCGGGTCCTCTTCTACTGCCGACAGGCGAAAAAAAAGCAGAAACCGTTAATCCGGTTTCTGCTTTTTTTGCACCCGACAATCGCTACAGGCAATCACGCACAGATTGGCGTAGCGACCCGGACTTGGCCCACGGCGGCCCCTGATACAAGGACACGCTGCTGCCGTCCTTGTATTTGACGATGTCGAGGATCTCGTCAGCCGTGATGATGCTCGGCGCGGTGATGCGGTAACCGTTGGAGATCGATGTCTGCGTGGTTTTTGCAACATCCTTCTGCCACAACGGTAATACGCACGCGGCATAGTCTTTGGGCGCCTTGCTACTGGTCTTTCTGACATTGGGCTCACCCGGCACCAACGATGTCGGCAACGAGCATCCTGCCAACATGGCCAACGCCAGCCCCCCGATCCATACCCGCATGATGTTTCCTTTTGCTAAAAAAAGTGAATGTACCGCCTAACAGACAACACATCCATCGTGGCATCGCACCCGCGGTGCCGATTGGACAATTTTTTACACCCGCTCAGCGGTAACACAGACAAACCACGCGCGAGGGGTGAAAAATGCGACTACTCTTTTTTACCGAGAATGTTCCGGAGGTGATCATGCGGCTCAATGAATACGAACACGAACTTCAGCGCGACCTGCAAAGCGTTGCGTCGGATCTGCGCTGGTCGGCAGTCGATCTTAAACGCATTGCGGAGCAGTTACGCAAGTCCGGCAACGAGGCCGACGCGCAGTCAGTACTGAGATCCTGTGAGGTCTTGCAAAGCGATGAAGAGCGGCTGCAATTGTATGCCAGGGAAGTGAAGGCAAGGGCAATCAGTCGTACCAAAGTCCACTAACGTTAACTGTACCGCTGCAAACCAAAGCCCTGGCGTCAAGCCGGGGCTGCTTTTTACAACCCGTTATCTCGCCTCGTGACCCTAAACACACGTTTAGCGTTCTCTGTATCCGCTCGTACCACGCAAGCCTGTCCAGCATTTGGCACTTCTCTCAATACTCGACGCTCCAACGTCAAAGGAACCTTTAACCAAGGCTCCGGCTCGAATATTGCAGTTTTATTTCTATTTTGTGACAGCGGTAACAGGCAACCGATGAAAGTACGTGCAACCGTCATTTGCGAACAGGATCGACATATCCTCTTGGTGCGCAAGCACCGCTGCCGCTGGAGTTTGCCTGGCGGAAAAGTTGAACCTGGAGAAACCCGGATAGACGCTGCCGTGCGTGAATTGCAGGAAGAAACCGGACTGAATGCCGATGAAGTGCTCTACCTGATGGAACTGCAATACGGCGGAACCCGACATCATGTCTATGAGGCTTCGGTGCTAAACATTGAACAGCTGCGCCCGCAGAATGAAATCACCGATTGCATCTGGTTCCCGCTGGACTCGGTGCAAAATCTGCATACCAGCGAGGCAACGCTGCGCATCGTTCGGGCATTTCAACGGCGTTTATAAACCTCAACCGGCGAAGGCCCTGCGGCCGGCACTCATTTCTGTACGCAATTCGCCGATAAAGTTGGAAATGTCGCGGATCGTGACGAGATGTTCCGGTGAGACGCCATTGAGCAGCAACTCGACGCGCCCGCTGTCGGGCTCATAGACCTTGATTTGCAGCAGCCCCTGAGGCGTTGAAATGCAGTCGCATTTAAACGTGGGAAAGCCGGATTCGACAATGCGGCAAATGTCGGCAATGGCAAGCATGGCTGGGCGCCTCGCAGGCGTTGAATCGATCGATCCGTAGAGCATAGGCGAGCGATCCCCGACCCGCCCCCCCGAAAAACGCCAACCCGATCACATTTTTCATGCGTTCCCTCAGTGGGCGTCCTGATCCCAGATCCAGTTCCACATGCCCGGCAACTGCACCGATTCAGAACTTTGCTGAACCGTGCGCGCCAGAGCAGCCTTCTCCAATGCGGCGCGATCATCATAAAAAGGCTTTGGTGCCAGTCTCACGCCAGTGGCTGCAGCGCTGTCGAGCAGGATTTGCAGGTATTCGCGCATATGCCGCGCGGTGTAGCGGTTTAGATCGTGAAAGGTGACCACCACCGGAATCACTCCGTCCACTGTCGGAAATTCACCGAGGGCGATGCGCTCACGCACTTGCGATAGCTGCTGCAACATGTTCGCCCGTCGACGCGGGCTGGCATTGAAGCCCCAGATCTTGCCGTCATTGGCACTCAGGTCCGTGAGCAACACCTGCAAGCCGTGCTGTTGATAGGCGGCGAACGTGCGTTTGTCGTAATTCCAGAATGGCGGCCGCAGCAACGTCGGCGGCGCTCCGATGATGGCGGCAATGTCAGCGGAGCCGTTAATCAACGATTCTTCGAGTTGCTTCGGGTCGAGCGAGCGATGGTTGGTGTGCCAATGGGTCGCGGTATGAAAACCGAGGACATGCCCCTCTTCGAACTCGCGCCGCATGATGCCGCGACCGATTTCGCTGTTGCCGGCTCGGGGCGAACGGGTCTGGACAAAAAACACCGCTTTGATCCCCGGCTGTACCGGGTTGTCTTTGAGGCTGTCGAGCACCGTCACTGATGGATTCCAGAAACTCGAAGCGCTGGGGCCGTCATCGAACGTCAGCAAAA
This sequence comes from Pseudomonas sp. NPDC098747, assembly GCF_044760045.1. Classification (NCBI taxonomy): domain Bacteria; kingdom Pseudomonadati; phylum Pseudomonadota; class Gammaproteobacteria; order Pseudomonadales; family Pseudomonadaceae; genus Pseudomonas; species Pseudomonas sp. NPDC098747. Next base: position 59,094 of record NZ_JBIWAL010000003.1, read on the forward strand.
AGCGCACCGGCGCTTGAGTCTTCAGCCGGGTTTCAGTTTGCGCGGTCAGTTCGATGGGCGCGGCAATGCAGCCAGCCAGCACCAGGGCGATAGCCGCTGCACAAAAAAGTTTGAATCCGGATGTCATGTTTTGCCTTGAGTCCGACCACTGAGGTCATGTTGTCGATTGGCAAAAACTCCCTCGCCCTTATCCATTCCTGCTCAGCTTCGCGAGCCGAGGTTGGATAAGGTACACAGGGTTTGGTTCCGGTGCTCGTTCGGTGCGCCAGTGCCTGCTGAAACGAGGTCAACTAAGCTGAAACTTCCTACAGGAGATTCAGCCGATGTGCGGAAGACTCTCGCAGTACCGGGGCATTCACGACTTCGTCGCAGTGCTGAGCATTCCCGATGCGTTGATCAACCATGTCGGTGATGCGCCGCTGGCTCGTTACAACGCAGCGCCGACCACCGCGCTGGCGGTTCTGCATCAGCACGAACAACGAATGTACGCCGACAACCTGCGCTGGGGCTGGCGACCGCACTGGGCCAAGGACCGCGCCGCGCCGATCAATGCGCGGGTGGAGAAAGTCGCGCACGGGCCGTTTTTCCGCGCGATCTGGCGCCACCGCTTGATCGTACCTGTCGACAACTGGTTCGAGTGGGTTGATACCGAGGACAAAATCCGACAACCGTGGCTGATTCGTCGGGTGGATCATGGGCCGGTTTTCTGTGCCGCCATTGGGCAATTTCCGACACCGGGTGCGGATGCTCACGACGACGATGGCTTCGTGATCATCACCGCCGACAGCGTGGGTGGCATGCTCGATATCCACGACCGCAGGCCGGTGGTGCTCAACACCGAACTCGCGCGCGAATGGCTCGACCCGGCGACTCCCGTGGAGCGAGCCGAACAAATTCTGCTGTTCGAGGGTGAAGACGCGGCGGCGTTCGAGTGGCACAAGGTCGACAAAGCCGTCGGCAACTCACGCAATCAAGGCCCCGATCTGATCGCTGAAGTGGCCTGAAAATCTGCCAATTCCGCTGCACCTACAGGTGACGCAGAATGTTTACAGCGGGTGTTTCAATCTTGAGAGAAGCCTTAATAAAACAGTCGTTTGAGCGAACTAACCGCTTGTCTGACATTTCAATCGTCATACATACATTTAGATGCGCTACGGATAGCATGCGCGCCGCATTTCCGTTTGGCATACCAATTGACCAAAGAGTCAAGAAACCGGGATTCCCCTATAACTTCTACAAGCCTTGCAGAGAAATAAGTTGCGCGACGATTTTGCAATCAAACAGGTCGGTGGCCTGGAGTGTATTCATCTGTCCACGACAGAACGCTTTCAACTCGACTGTTTTATCGGCCATTACATCAAGACCCGAAACCTGAGTTCAGTCCCTGACATCGAACGTATCCTGCGCACCACCCTTGAGGGGTATCCCGGCCATGCGCCGGTGATGGTCAACGAGCTCAGCGCCTGGATCGACCGAACCCTGGGTTATCGGGCGGCACACCCCGATTTCAAGCAGTTGGAAGACCTCTGAAACGTCAAAGCCCCGTTGATTCGGGGCTTTTGCTATTCATCATTCAAGGTTTCAGCGGGCGTTCCTGATCGCGATCCGACAGCTCTCTGCCGTCGTCATGTTTCCAGGTCTGCTCCTCTCTTCTTTTTTGTTGCTCGATCTCCTCTTCTGATGGTTCATCCTCATCATCCCGATGCGCTTTCTCAGTTGCCATGTCCACCTCGCTTTCAGAAGTAATTGATCACCGATAGAGCGTAGCAATTGCGCGAAATCGCGCCATTCGTGAGGCGCCACTGGCGTACCATGGGAACCCATCACAAATGCGTCAGGGAGACGACATGCTGTACCGAATCGCAGCCGACGGGCTGGTGCTGTTTCATTTGCTGTTCATTCTATTCGTGCTGTTCGGCGGGCTGCTGGTGCTCAAGTGGCCGCGGTTGATGTGGCTGCATTTGCCAGCGGCCGCGTGGGGCTTCGCGGTCGAGGTGTTGCACCTGACCTGCCCCCTGACCTACTGGGAAAACCTGATGCGTCACGCCGCCGGGCAAACCGAGTACGCCGGCGGTTTCATCGAACATTACATCTGGCCGATCATCTACCCAGCCGGGCTCACACCGCAGATTCAACTGGTGCTGGGCAGTGTGGTGCTGATGATCAACCTGCTGGTGTACGGGCGATTGATCCGCTCGTGGAAACTGCGCCGAGCCGCTGCACACCCTTAACCCGCCCCACCCTCACTCTCGCGGACTGACTGAAAGCGCGCATCGAAATCTGCCGCCAGATCCGCCAGGGTGATGCCACCCAACCGCGACAGCAACAACGCCTGCGCCTCATCGAAGGTGCGGGTCAGCGCGGCATTCACCGCTTGCTCAACCAGACATTGCGGATGATCCGTCGACAAGCCGATAGAAAAAATCGACTGCGTGCCCAGCGCCTGGTGAATGTCCAGCAACGTGATCTGCCCCAGCGGTTTGGCCAGCGCCCATCCGCCCTGGTGGCCCTTCTCCGACGTTACGAAACCCCGCTCCTTGAGCAAACCCATCGTGCGCCTGACCACCACCGGATTGGTGCCAAGCATGCCAGCGATGGTTTCAGAGGTGGCGCGTTTTTCGTGGCGATCCATGTGAATCAATACATGGAGCATGCGCGATAGCCGCGTGTCGTTTCTCATTGATGTTCCTTTTCAGCGCTTTACAAACGAGCCGAGTATCGCTCGCAATGTCTGAAGTTACGAGACTGTTGACACAGATAATTCACGTAACTTACGGTGTGCCGTGAAACCTCAAACGGAGATTTGCTCATGGTGTACGACGTCATCGTTGTTGGCGGCAGCTATGCGGGGCTGTCCGCCAGCCTGCAACTGGGCCGCGCCCGCCGAAAAGTGCTGGTGATCGACGCAGGACAGCGCCGCAACCGGTTTGCTGAAAGCTCCCACGGTTTTCTCGGACAGGACGGACGAGCGCCAAGCGATATCGCCAACGACGCCCGCGAACAATTACTGGCTTATCCAACGGTGCAATGGCTGGCAGATACTGCGCTGGAGGTGGTTCAGGCAGCGGATGGTTTTCAGCTGAGCACCGTCAACGGACGGCAGGTCAGCACCAGGCGCTTGATCATCGCAACAGGGGTCATTGACGAGTTGCCCGCCATCGATGGCCTGCAAGCGCGTTGGGGCAAAAGCGTGTTTCATTGCCCCTACTGCCATGGCTACGAACTGAATCAAGGCGCGATCGGCGTGTTGGCCACGTCGCCGATGTCGATGCACCACGCGCTGCTCCTGCCAGACTGGGGCCCGACCACATTCTTTACCAACGGAGTGTTTGAGCCCGATGCAGAGCAGCTTGCAGAACTGCATCGACGCGGCGTGACGCTGGAAACTCGAACGGTCAGCCACATCGGCGGCGAGCGAGCCGATGTGGTGCTCAGCGACGGTGAGGTCATCAGCGTTGCGGGCCTGTTCGCCATGCCGCGCACTCGGATGGCCAGCCCGCTGGCGGAGCAACTGGGCTGTTTATTTGAGGAAGGGCCGATGGGGGCGTTTATTCAGACCGATGCCATGCAACAAACCAATGTGCCGGGCGTGTTCGCTTGCGGGGATGCGGCACTTGCGGCCGGTTCGGTGGCCATTGCGGTCGGTGATGGTGCCCGCGCCGGAGCAGGCACCCACCGCTCACTGATATTGGGCTGAAACCCAAGGCAGACACATTAACGCGGTTTCAAGGCCTCCAGCCACGCCGGATCAAGGCGTGGCTGGTCGATATCAAGACCCAGCGCCTGCATCCGCTCCTTGTGCTGCTCGACTTCGCGATGCAACTGCGCATGATCACTGGAGTTACCGTCCAGTTCATGCATCTGCGTCAGCCCTTGATGATAGAAGCGCAGCACTTTCATCGCGATCAGGTCATTCGTTTCCACTGCCGCCGTCACCTGATGCATCACATTGGTGACGCTCATCAAATTGCGCTTGAGCCGCCAGCTATAGACCGCCGGCGCCATCCAGCTCTGATTCCAGAAGCGCCCACGCAACAACGCCGCCGTCAGCAAAAATGCCAGAAAAACCCCGCCGACATTAAACCGCAGGTTATCGCCGCCAGGTTCTCCGAACACCTGCACCGCCACCGTTGAAAACAACATCGCCAGCACCAGGAACAGCACGGCGATGATCAGCGTGCTGCGGCGGGTCTGTTGGCGAAAAGTGGCGGCGTCCATTGGCTGAATCTCGAACATCACAAATGACTTCCTTGAGCGAGAAAAAAAGGTGCAACAGAAAAACGAGCCCGGGCATTATCGCCTCTACGCTGGATTTAGCTATGCTGGGGCCCCTTTTCATCTTTTCATCATCCAACGGGGACATGGCGGTACAGCGCAGATCGTGCCATCTTCATTCATGGATACACACTATTCGGATGCCATTCGCCTGGTTCTGGGATGACATCGTTTTAAGGATCATTGCATGACCCAACGACACGTAATCAATGCTTCGGTCAGCCCCAAAGGCAGCCTGGAAACCCTTTCTCAACGTGAAGTTCAGCAACTGAGCGAAGCCGGATCCGGCAGCACCTATACCCTGTTCCGCCAGTGCGCCCTGGCCATCCTCAACACCGGCGCTCATGTTGATAACGCCAAGACCATTCTTGAAGCCTACAAAGATTTCGAGATCCGCATTCACCAGCAGGATCGCGGCGTGCGCCTCGAGCTGCTGAACGCTCCGGCCGACGCCTTCGTCGACGGCGAAATGATCGCCAGCACCCGAGAAATGCTGTTCAGCGCCCTGCGTGACATCGTCTACACCGAAAACGAACTCGACAGCCAACGCATCGATCTGAGCACCTCGCAAGGCATCAGCGACTACGTCTTCCACCTGCTGCGCAATGCCCGCACCCTGCGCCCGGGTGTCGAGCCGAAAATCGTCGTGTGTTGGGGCGGTCACTCGATCAACACCGAAGAATACAAATACACCAAGAAAGTCGGCCACGAACTGGGCCTGCGCAGCCTCGACATCTGCACCGGCTGCGGCCCCGGCGTGATGAAGGGCCCGATGAAAGGCGCGACCATCGCCCACGCCAAACAGCGTATTCACGGCGGTCGCTACCTCGGTCTGACCGAGCCGGGCATCATCGCTGCCGAAGCGCCAAACCCGATCGTCAATGAGCTGGTGATCCTGCCGGACATAGAAAAACGTCTGGAAGCGTTCGTGCGTGTCGGCCATGGCATCATCATTTTCCCGGGCGGCGCCGGTACGGCGGAAGAGTTCCTCTATCTGCTGGGCATTCTCATGCATCCGGACAACGAGGGCCTGCCGTTCCCGGTAATCCTGACCGGGCCGAAACATGCTGCGCCGTATCTGGAGCAGCTCGACGCATTCGTCATCGCGACCCTTGGCGAAGCAGCCAAGCAGCACTACGAAATCATCATCGACGACCCGACTGAAGTCGCGCGCCAGATGACCCAGGGCCTGAAAGCCGTGAAGCAGTTCCGTCGCGAGCGTAACGACGCGTTCCACTTCAACTGGCTGCTGAAGATCGACGAGGGCTTCCAGCGTCCGTTCGATCCGACCCACGAGAACATGGCCAACCTCAAACTGCACCGCGACCAGCCACCGCATGAACTCGCGGCCAACCTGCGCCGGGCGTTCTCCGGGATCGTGGCCGGTAACGTCAAGGACAAGGGCATTCGCCTGATCGAGGAACACGGCCCGTACCAGATCCGCGGCGATGCAGCGATCATGCAACCGCTCGACGCGCTACTCAAAGCCTTCGTCGCCCAGCACCGGATGAAACTGCCGGGCGGCGCGGCGTATGTGCCGTGCTATCGAGTGGTGGCGTAACATTCAGCCACACGATCCCCCAAGGAGCTGCGGCACGCTGCAATCTTTTGATTTTGACCTTTAAAAACAAGATCAAAAGATCGCAGCGTGCCGCAGCTCCAGGAATTTGTGTCAGGCAAAGATCTTGTGCTCAACGCAAGACCCTGTGGGAGCTGGCTTGCCAGCGATGACGGCCGAACGTACACCCTCAACCCGGCAGACCCTCTCAATCCGTCAACCGCACCGCCAATGCCTTCGCCTGCAACGCCACATCCGTCACCGCCGTACTCTCCCACCACATCCCGCGCAACGGCGGGCCCATCGCGAATAAACGATTCGCTGCTTGCCCGTGTTCGTCCACAACAGCTCCGTCAATCGCAGCTGCAATCCCCAGCGCCAACGGCCCTGGCTGCACCAGCCCCCGCGCCAGCAACTGTTGCGGAAGCGGTCGCGCCACTCGACGCCAGTCATATTCAATGCCGCTGGAGTTGATCAGCGCCCCGCCATGCACCACGCCCGTTTGCGCTTCACCCCGCCGACGGATGCGAACACTCACGCCACCCTGCGCGCAAGGCTCAAGCCCTTTGAACGAAGCAGCGTGAATCCGCAATCGCCCTTCGCCTTGCAGACGCTCAATCAGCTGCGCACTCAGCGGAGGCGAACGATGATGATGGCTCTCCCACCACGGCCGCACATGATGTACGAATTGTCGACGCTGCACGTCAGTCGCCTGATTCCACAGTCGGCCGATGTGCGCACGCACCGTGTCCAGCGGCGCTTGCCAATCGATGCCTTGTGCGATGGCGTCGCGACAATGTCGTCGCAGCTCGCGCAGTAACTGTCGGGGGGAACGAATGCCGTGGTCTTCAGCAAGGAAATCCACCCAGCCCGGCGGTTGTCGACGCACATGAGGTAGCAGGCCATGACGGGAAAAGACTTCAATCGGCCCACGATGCCCGGCCTGCTCCAGCGACACCACGGCATCGACCATGGTCAGGCCGGAACCGATGATCAGCACGGTCGATTGCGCATCGAGTTGGCGCATGGCTGCGACATCCCACGGATCCAGCGCGGCAGCGTTGAGACCACTGGACGCCTTCTGCGGTGTGCGCGCGGCGGGGAACATGCCGGTGGCGAGCACTGCGTATGCGCCGTGCAATTGTTGGCCGTCGCTCAAAGTGAGCTGCACCGAATCGGCCTCGGTTTGCAGGTCGATGGCTTCTGCGCGGATGTGTTCGACGGTTGAACCGTATTGCGCTCCGACCTCACGTGCTTCGGCTAACCGCTGCTGCACGTAGACACCGAACAATCCGCGCGGCGGGAACAGTTCACTGACCGGCACCTGCTGCTCGGCAGACTCGGGCCAGCCGCCCGCAGCGATGTGCTCGGCCAGCCATTGCGTCAGGTCATCCGGGTTATCCGGATCGACGCTCATCCGCGCCGCATTGCCATTGAGCGTATGGCCCAACTCCACCGCACTGTAAGCCTCACCACGGCCGAGTTCCGCGCGCGGTTCAATGATCAGAATCTTGCGGTGACCTGGCCGACGCAACAATTGCACCGCCAGCATCGTGCCGCTAAGGCCGCCGCCGATGATCAGGATGTCTGCGTAACGCTGGCTAGCCGTTTCCTGCCCGATCAATGACAACTTAACCTTCTCCCACCCTGAAACGACCAAAATGCTCGACCGGTTTACTCCGATCGAGCATTTTTATCACTCGATATTTCTTAGTGCGTTATTTTGTATGCGATAGGTTCCGAAGACCACGGGTTTGTACCAGCCACGAATAACACATATGTGAAGACCAGCGGTTTTTCCTCCCCCGCGGAATCGAGTAACCATTCCTTGGGTACCGAAAACTCATAAGTCCTGTCCTGAACATCTCCGAGAAAATGCTCAGCCTTATGTTCTCCTACCAATAGCTGAATGAAGTCCCTGTCATACTCTCGGTCCGGCTTGGGAATGACGGCTGTTGCACCATTAGGAACGTCTCTCATTGAGATCTCGAGGCCATTGGCTTCTTTGATCATCAATGCCTTAGGCACCTGCTTCGATAAATTACTCATCTCTCAATTCCTTCTGAAGTATTACTGAAATTTGTCCATCGCAATCATGGAAGCGTTTCCGCGAGCAATTGACTCGCCCATCGGCACGCTCATCAAACGCTGGAGGACCGATCTCGTCTACTGTCAGAAATTACAGGTACAGACGTATAGCCGACGGACGGCAGGCTCGAATCAAATCACCACATTACGTACAAACCGCGCCGCCACTTCCCCATCATTTCTATAGGCATGCGGCTGGTTGCTGGCAAACATGAAGAACTCCCCCGTGCCGATCTGCTGCGCATGATCGCCAAGCATCAAGGTCAGGCAACCCTCGAACACATAAATCTGTTCGCTCCAGCCATCGGCATCCGGTTGTGACGGATAGACCTCGCCCGGTTGCAGGCACCATTCCCACTGCTCGACTTCGCGGGTGGCGGTGGCCTTCGACAGCAAGACGGCTTTGCTGCCGGGGATGCTTCCGGCCCACGCCACTTCGTTGATGCGGCTCGGGTCGCGCGCGTCGGGGGCCTGAATCAAATCGCTGAAGGCAACGTCGAGTGCTTCGGCGACGCGATCGAGGGTGGTCAGGCTGACGTTCTTTTCGCCCGCCTCGATTGCCACCAGCATCCGCCGACTGACACCGGATTTTGCCGCCAGCGCGGTCTGGCTCATGTCGGCAGCGTGCCGCAAACGCCGGACGTTCTGGCTGACGTGTTGCAGGACGGAGGCGCGTTGGCTGGAATCTTTGTGCACTATATTGCTCACTCGGTGGGGTTGGGCAGTATACTGCGCAACATTTGGCGCATTGTGCGTCGCTCTTTCTCCCGCGTGCAAGGACCTGACGTCAGTGAATCGCCCCGACACCTCCCCTCGTTTCTCCCGCTTCAGCAAGGCCGAGTGCGTGCTGGTGCTGATCACCATGGTCTGGGGCGGCACCTTTTTGCTGGTGCAGCATGCGATGACCGTCAGCGGCCCGATGTTCTTCGTCGGCCTGCGCTTTGCCGCCGCAGCGGCCATCGTGGCGCTGTTCTCATGGCGGCACCTGCGTGAGCTGACCCTGTTCGAACTCAAGGCAGGCGCCTTCATTGGCGTGGCGATCATGCTCGGTTACGGCTTGCAGACGGTCGGCTTGCAGACGATTGCGAGCAGTCAGTCCGCGTTCATTACCGCGCTGTATGTGCCATTCGTGCCACTGCTGCAATGGCTAGTGCTGGGGCGACGACCGGGTTTGATGCCGAGCATGGGCATCATGCTGGCGTTTACCGGATTGATGCTGTTGTCGGGGCCGTCCGGCGCCTCGCTGAATTTCAGCCCCGGTGAAATCGCCACACTGATCAGCGCCATTGCCATTGCCGCCGAAATCATTTTGATCAGCACCTACGCCGGCCAGGTTGATGTGCGCCGGGTGACGGTGGTGCAACTGGCAACGACGTCGGTGTTGTCATTTTTGATGGTGGTGCCGACTGGCGAAGCGCTTCCGGATTTTTCCTGGCTGCTGCTGGCAACGGCTTTGGGCCTGGGCGCGGCGAGTGCGGCCATTCAGGTGGCAATGAACTGGGCGCAGAAGAGTGTTTCACCGACTCGAGCGACGCTGATCTATGCCGGTGAGCCGGTGTGGGCAGGGATTGTCGGGCGGCTTGCTGGCGAGCGTTTGCCGGCGATTGCCCTGGTGGGCGCCGGGTTGATTGTGGCGGCGGTGATTGTCAGTGAGTTGAAGACCAAGGGTAAGGCGGCTGAAGCCGAAACTGAACTGGAACAGAAAACTCAGGGTTGAATTGATATGTCTGCGCTGTTGGAAAATTCGCCATCGCGAACAGGCCACCCGCAGGCAACGTCCCTCCCCGGAAACAATGCCAAACAGTTAATTCCAGACTACTTTGTAGGATTCTGAGACATCCTGGCGTTTGGTGATCGGGGAGCTGGCACGTATGATGCTTCACAAACTTCCGCAGATTAGAAGCCTATGTCCCTGATAGTTCTACTGCTTCTGCCATTCATTGGCAGCTGTCTGGCAGCGGTGCTGCCACACAACGCGCGTAATACCGAATCCCTGTTGGCAGGCCTGGTCGCTCTGATCGGCACCGTCCAGGTTGCGCTGTTGTACCCGCAAATCGCCCATGGCGGCGTGATCCGTGAAGAGTTCATGTGGCTGCCCAGCCTTGGGCTGAACTTCGTCCTGCGCATGGACGGCTTCGCCTGGCTGTTCTCGATGCTGGTGCTGGGGATCGGCACACTCGTCTCTTTATATGCCCGCTACTACATGTCGCCGGATGACCCGGTGCCGCGATTCTTCGCGTTTTTCCTGGCGTTCATGGGTGCCATGCTTGGACTGGTAATCTCCGGTAACCTCATCCAGATCGTGTTCTTTTGGGAGCTGACCAGCCTCTTCTCTTTTCTGCTGATTGGTTACTGGCACCACCGCTCCGATGCCCGCCGTGGCGCCTACATGGCGCTGATGGTCACAGGCGCCGGCGGACTATGCCTGCTGGCGGGGGTCATGATTCTCGGCCATGTGGTCGGCAGCTACGACCTCGACAGGGTCCTGGCCGCCGGCGATCTGATTCGCGCACATACCCTCTACCCTATTCTTCTACCCCTCATTCTCATTGGCGCACTGAGCAAAAGCGCCCAGTTCCCCTTCCACTTCTGGCTGCCCCACGCCATGGCAGCGCCCACGCCCGTCTCGGCGTATCTGCATTCGGCAACCATGGTCAAGGCCGGGGTTTTCCTGCTCGCACGTCTGTGGCCATCGCTGTCCGGCAGTGAAGAATGGTTCTACATCGTCAGCGGCGCTGGCGCGTGTACGCTGTTGCTCGGCGCATATTGCGCAATGTTCCAGAACGACCTCAAAGGTCTGCTGGCCTACTCGACCATCAGCCACCTGGGCCTCATTACTTTGCTGCTGGGCCTGAACAGTCCGCTGGCCGCCGTCGCGGCGGTATTCCATATCCTCAACCACGCCACGTTCAAGGCCTCGCTGTTCATGGCTGCGGGCATCATCGACCACGAGAGCGGCACCCGCGACATACGCAAGCTCAGCGGTCTGATCAAACTGATCCCATTCACCGCGACGCTGGCGATGGTGGCCAGCGCCTCGATGGCCGGCGTGCCATTGCTTAACGGCTTCCTGTCGAAAGAGATGTTCTTCGCCGAAACCGTGTTCATCAATGCCACGGCGTGGGTCGAAGCCGCATTGCCGATTGTCGCAACCATCGCGGGGACATTCAGCGTCGCCTACTCCCTGCGCTTCACCGTCGATGTGTTTTTCGGCCCAACCGCCACCGACCTGCCCCACACCCCGCACGAACCGCCACGCTGGATGCGTGCCCCTGTCGAGTTGCTGGTGTTCACCTGCCTGATCGTGGGGATCTTTCCGGCACAAGTGGTCGGCCCGTTACTCGCCGCCGCCGCACTGCCCGTAGTGGGCGGCACCTTGCCGGAGTACAGCCTGGCGATCTGGCACGGCCTGAACGCACCGATGATCATGAGTCTGATCGCCATGTCCGGTGGCATCGTGCTCTACCTGTTGCTGCGCAATCAGTTAAAACACGGCCGTTTCAAATATCCTCCGCTGGTGGGCCGCTTTAATGGCAAGCGTCTGTTCGAGCGCAGCCTGGTGGTGGTGATGCGCATGGCCCGGCGCGTGGAGCGCCGACTCGGCACCCGTCGCTTGCAAATGCAATTGTTCCTGGTGGTGTTGGCGGCGGTGCTCGCCGGCCTCATCCCGATGCTGCACAGCAGCCTGAGCTGGGGCGACCGGCCGAAGATTGCGGGCTCAATCGTTTTCGTGACCCTGTGGCTGCTGGCGATTGCCTGCGCCCTCGGTGCCGCGTGGCAGGCCAAGTATCACCGTCTCGCCGCCCTGACCATGGTCAGCGTCTGCGGCTTGATGACCTGCGTGACCTTCGTCTGGTTCTCCGCACCGGATCTGGCGCTGACCCAATTGGCCGTTGAAGTGGTGACCACCGTGCTGATTCTGCTCGGTCTGCGCTGGCTGCCACGACGGATCGAAGAAGTCTCGCCACTGCCCCGCACCCTGCGCAAGGCGCGTATACGTCGTCTGCGCGACCTGCTGCTGTCGATTGCGGTCGGCGCCGGCATGGCGCTGCTGTCCTACGCAATGCTCACGCGGCAAACGCCGAATCACATTTCCTCGTTCTACCTCAGTCGCGCCCTGCCCGAGGGCGGTGGCAGCAATGTGGTCAACGTGATGCTGGTGGACTTCCGTGGTTTCGACACTCTTGGAGAAATCACCGTACTGGTCGCTGTGGCGTTGACCGTGTTCGCCCTGCTGCGCCGCTTCCGCCCTCCGAAAGAAAGCCTGCAACTGCCGGCCCAGCAGCGCTTGCTGGCACCGGACGTGGTCACCGATCTGGTCAACCCGCGTTCGGCCAGCGACACCGCGCTCGGCTTCATGATGGTGCCGGCGGTGCTCGTGCGTCTGCTGTTGCCGATTGCGCTGGTGGTGTCGTTCTACCTGTTCATGCGCGGACACAATCAGCCGGGCGGCGGATTTGTCGCCGGACTGGTGATGTCGGTGGCGTTCATCCTGCAATACATGGTCGCCGGTACGCAGTGGGTCGAGGCGCAAATGAGTCTGCGACCACTGCGCTGGATGGGCACGGGCTTGCTGTTCGCCACGGCCACCGGGCTTGGCGCGATGGTGGTCGGGTATCCGTTTCTGACCACCCACACCTGGCACTTCACCTTGCCGCTGCTGGGTGACATCCATGTCGCCAGCGCGCTGTTCTTCGATATTGGCGTGTACGGCGTGGTGGTCGGCTCGACGCTGTTGATCCTCACCGCCCTCGCCCACCAATCGGTGCGTGGTCACAAGAACGCGTCCCTGCCCAAATCCGTCGCCAGCAAAGGAGCCGTCTGATGGAAGAAGTCATCGCAATCGCCATCGGCGTGCTTGCCGCGTCCGGCGTCTGGCTGATCCTGCGGCCACGGACATTTCAAGTGGTCATGGGCCTGTGCCTGCTGTCGTATGGGGTCAACCTGTTCATCTTCAGTATGGGCAGCCTGTTCATCGGCAAGGAGCCCGTAATCAAGGACGGCGTGACCCAGGACTTGTTGCACTACACCGACCCGCTGCCGCAGGCGTTGGTATTGACCGCGATCGTCATCAGCTTCGCCATGACCGCGTTGTTCCTCGTCGTTCTGCTCGCCTCGCGCGGCCTGACCGGCACCGACCATGTCGACGGCCGGGAGCCTAAAGAATGATGGCGATGACTCACCTGATCGCCGCACCGATTCTGCTGCCGCTGCTGACCGCCGCGATCATGCTGATGCTCGGCGAGCGGCACCGGCCGCTGAAGGCGAAAATCAACCTGTTCTCCAGCCTCCTCGGCCTGTTCATTTCGGTGATGCTGCTGCAATGGACGCAAACCACCGACGTGCCCGGCTCGATCGGCGTATACCTGCCGGGCAACTGGCAGGCGCCGTTCGGCATCGTGCTGGTGGTCGATCGCCTGTCGGCGCTGATGCTGGTGCTGACCGGGGTTATTGGCGTCAGCGCCTTGCTCTTCGCGATGGCCCGTTGGGATGGCGCGGGATCAAGCTTCCACGCGTTATTCCAGATCCAGTTGATGGGTTTGTATGGCGCGTTCCTCACCGCCGACCTGTTCAACCTGTTCGTGTTCTTCGAAGTTCTGCTCGCCGCCTCTTATGGCCTGTTGCTGCATGGTTCGGGCCGGGCACGGGTTTCGTCGGGGCTGCATTACATTTCGATCAACCTGCTCGCCTCGTCGCTGTTTCTGATCGGCGCGGCACTGATCTATGGCGTCACCGGCACCCTGAACATGGCCGATCTGGCGCTGAAAATCCCGCTGGTACCGGAAGCCGACCGTGGCTTGCTGCACGCCGGTGCGGGCATTCTCTCGGTAGCGTTCCTGGCCAAGGCCGGCATGTGGCCGCTGAACTTCTGGCTGGTGCCGGCCTACTCTTCGGCCAGCGCACCGGTGGCGGCGATGTTCGCGATCATGACCAAGGTCGGCGTCTACACCCTGCTGCGCCTGTGGACACTGCTGTTCTCCGGGCAGGCCGGGGCCTCGGCGTTCTTCGGTGGCGACTGGCTGATCTACGGCGGCATGGTGACCATGGCCTGCGCGGCGGTGGCGATTCTTGCCGCGCAACGCCTTGAGCGCATGGCCAGCCTGAGCATTCTGGTGTCGGCGGGGATTCTGCTGTCGGCTGTCGGTTTCGCTCAGCCGAACCTGATCGGTGCGGCGTTGTTCTATCTGGTCAGCTCGACGCTGGCGTTGAGTGCGCTGTTCCTGTTGGCCGAGTTGATCGAGCGTTCGCGCTCGGCCAACGAAATTCCACTGGAAGACGAAAGCGAAATGCTGCCGCGACCACAGGAATCCCTGCAACCGCCCAAAGGCATCAACCTCGACGACGAGCAAAAAGCCGTGGTCGGTCAGGTCATCCCTTGGACCATGGCGTTTCTCGGTTTGAGCTTCATCGCCTGCGCCCTGCTGATCATCGGCATGCCACCGCTGTCCGGTTTCATCGGCAAACTCAACCTGATCAACGCGCTACTCAATCCGCTGGGACTGGGCACTGCGGCGCCGATTTCCAACGCGGCCTGGGCGTTGCTGGCGCTGCTGATTTTGTCCGGGCTGGCAGCGTTGATGGCGTTCTCGCGTCTCGGCATCCAGCGCTTCTGGACGCCAGAAGAGCGCCCTTCACCGCTGCTGCGCAAACTCGAATGCGCACCGATTTTCCTCCTGCTGGGGCTGAGCATCGTCCTGACCTTTAAGGCAGAACCGCTGCTGCGTTACACCCAGGCCACTGCTGATGCTTTGAACAATCCGCAGCAATACGTAATGGCCGTGCTCGGCACTCGCGCCGTACCAAGCCCGGAAAGCAAAGCCGCCCTGCTGGAGGTGCAGCCATGAAGCGTGTATTTCCGGCACCGTTGCTGTCATTGGCACTGTGTATCTTGTGGCTGACGCTGAACCTGTCGATCAGCCCCGGCAACCTGCTGCTCGGCGCAATACTCGGTTTCGCTGCACCGCTGATGATGCGCAAACTGCGTCCCAAGCAAGTGCGTATTCGCCGTCCGTGGACGATCCTGCGCCTGTTTTTGCTGGTTGGCCGCGACGTAGTGACGTCCAACTTGATCGTGGCCTGGGGCGTACTCAACGCAGGTCGCCGCCCGCCTCGTTCGTGCTTTATCAAAGTGCCGCTGGATCTGCGTGACGCCCACGGTCTGGCGGCGTTGTCGATGATCTGCACTGTTGTGCCCGGCACGGTGTGGTCAGAACTGGCGCTGGATCGCAGCATTCTGCTGGTGCACGTATGGGATCTGGATGACGAAGCGCACTTCATCGAGCACTTCAAGAGCGCTTACGAGCGGCCGTTGATGGAGATTTTCGAATGAGCCCATTACTGTCGAACGCGATTCTGCTGACGCTGTTTCTGTTCTCGCTGGCCATGGTGCTGACCCTGATCCGCCTGTTCAAAGGGCCGTCGGCGCAGGATCGGGTACTGGCGCTGGACTATCTGTACATCGTTGCGATGCTGATGATGCTGACCTTGGGCATTCGCTACTCCAGTGACACTTACTTTGAGGCGGCGCTGCTGATCGCGTTGTTCGGCTTCGTCGGTTCGTTTGCCCTAGCGAAATTCCTGCTGCGTGGCGAGGTAATCGAATGAACGCTGAACTGTCTTTATGGGTTGAGATTCCGGTGGCGATTCTGCTGGTGCTCAGCGGCGTGTTCGCGCTGATCGGCGCGCTCGGGTTGTTGCGGATGAAGGATTACTTTCAGCGCATGCACCCGCCGGCACTCGCGTCGACGCTGGGAGCATGGTGTGTGGCGCTGGCCTCGATCATTTGCTTTTCAGCGCTGAAGTCCGGGCCGGTGCTGCATGCCTGGCTGATCCCGATTTTATTGGCGATCACGGTACCGGTGACCACGTTGCTACTGGCGCGGGCGGCGTTGTTCCGCAAACGCATGGCCGGGGATGATGTGCCGGCGGAAGTCAGTAGCCGACGCACAGAAAGCGGTAGCTGAATTCAGACTTTGTGGTGCCGGGACTGGCCTCTTCGCGGGCAAGCCCGCTCCCACAGTGGCCTGAGTCGTACACAAATTTTGTACCCATCACAAAATCCTGTGGGAGCGGGCTTGCCCGCGAAGAGGCCGGCCCTGTCAGCAAATAAATCTGCTCAGCCTCAAACCCAAGCCACCGTCAGCAACCCGCCCCCCAGCACCGTACACAACGGCGAATACACCCACGTATCCAGCCGCGCAAAACGTGAACCCTTCACTTCCTTGAAAAAACCCACCAGATGCGAATCTCCAATCGCCCGGGCAAACATCAGCAACGCAATAACACTGATCACCCACTGCAACGCCTTGTGATGCACTGCCTCCATGCCCCACCCGACCCGCAGACACACCAGCGCGGCAATCGCCAGTAACGCAGCCGCCACCACCAACGTAATCCAGCCCGACGGCTTGAACGCGGGTCGCAGCGTAACCACCAAACCTTCCACCGGAACTTGCGGAACTGCCGCCACCGCCGCCCATTGCCCACCCAACGCCCAGTACACATGCACCAGGCTGATCACTGCAAACACTGTCACCAGCCATTGAGCCAACACAAAGGTCATGGTTGAAATCCTTGAAAGGGATTTGAACAAATCATCCTAGTCGCATTTTTTTCAAGTGCACGACCGATCAGCGGTACGGTAAAGTTCCGCCCCATGAAATTCTCCCGTTCCGATCGATCACTGCTGGCCTGGATGCTCTATTGCTGCGTCCTGTTCAACGTGTTCGCCTGCAGCATCGGTCACGGGCAAATGGTCGGCATGCAGCTCAACGGCATCGGTGGCCAGTTCTGTACAGTCGACCCGGCGACTCAAGCGCCGCTGGCCTCCAATCCCAGCGAAGAACAACTGCCGACCCTGTCCAAAGCCTTCGGCTGTCCGCTGTGCTCTGTCGGCGGTGGCATGGGCCCGGCGTTCAACTCCAGCCTGACGCTGGCGATCCTGCCGGAACAACACAGCCCGCCGCTGGCACCCATCGCCAGCGCCGACCTCCCTGCCCGCTTCACCTGGCCCTCGGCCAACCCACGCGCCCCACCGCTCGCCTGAGTGTTCCTGCCTTTTTGATTTGTCAGCCCACTGCGCCAACGCGGGGCGTTTGCCTGTGCGCTGACTCCTAGACAAGCATTCAGGATTCAATGATGAAACAACTTACTTTGCTGGCGAGCCTGTGCGGCTGCCTGTCCGTTAACGTCTGGGCGCAATCCACCGTGGATCTGGCGCCGATTACCATTGATGGCGAATCCGGCAGCGAACCGGGCCTGAGCCTTGACCAGTCCAGCGGCATGGCTTCGCGCCTCGGTCTGAGCGTGCGCGAAACACCCGCCTCGGTGGCCATCGCCAATCGCAACGACATCGAACGCCACGGCGCGCAGAACTTCCAGGACGCCGCCAACACCCTGCCCGGCGTCAATGCCAGCGCACCGCCAGGCTTCGGTGGATTCGTTTCCTATCGCGGCTTCACCAGCAGCCAGATCACCCAGATGTTTAACGGCATCAACGTTTCCGGCGGCCTCGCCCGCCCCGTCGATGCGTGGATCTATGACCGGGTGGAGTTAGTGGGCGGCCCGTCGTCGCTGATCAATGGCGCAGGCTCGGTCGGCGGCTCGTTGAACTACGTGACCAAACTGGCGACCCGAGATGAACAGGCCGTTGAAGGCCGGGTCAGTTACGGCACCTACGACACCACCGAGACCGCGTTCGGCCTCAATCATGCGCTGACCGATCCAGGCAGCGAGGTGCAGCACTACGCGCGGCTGGACGTCAGCCACAACACCAGCAATGGCTACATCGACCGACAGGAGCGCGACGCGTGGAGCGTGGCGTTCTCGTTGCTCAGTGATCTCACGCCAAACCTCTCGCACACCCTGGCCCTGGAATATCAGGACGAGCACGAAGACAGTCCTTACTGGGGCACGCCGGTACTCAACCCCAAGGCCGGCGAGTTGAAGATCGATAAACACAATCGCTTCAACAACTACAACGTCGAGGACGGCCGCTACGAACAGCGGACAATCTGGGTACGGTCGATCATCGACTACAGGATCAACGACAGCACCACCCTGCGCAACACGCTGTATCACCTCGACAGCCAACGCGATTACCGCAACCTCGAGACCTACCAGTACAACGCCGACAACTCGGCGGTGAACCGTTCGACGGCGTATCAGGTGCGGCATCAGGGCGAACAGAACGGCAACCAGTTCGAACTGCGCCACGACAACACGCTACTGGGTCTTGATACGACGTGGTCCGGCGGTTTCGAGTACAAGGTCAACCAAACCACCAACTCGCCGCTCAACATAAAAGGCGCAAGCGCGGTAAACCCGAACCACTATCGGCCCGGCCATTTCTACGACATTCCCGGCACCAAACCGAAGCTGATCAGCGACAAGACCAACGAGGTCACCACCAAAGCGCTGTTCGTGGTAAACCGTCTGGCGTTGACCGACAAACTCTCGCTGCTCACCGGCCTGCGTTATGACGACATTGATCTCGACGTGACCAACCACCGCACTGTGACCGCCGCCAATCCCAGGCACCTCAAGCGCAGTTGGGAGCCGGTCACCGGTCGCGCGGGCCTGACTTACCAGTTCATTCCTTCGGCCAACGTCTACGTGCAATACAGCACCGCGGCCGAGCAACCCAACGGCACACAAGACTTCGACGTCTCGACCGGCAAGCAATGGGAAATCGGCAGCAAGTTCGATTATCTCAACGGGCGCGGCTCGGCCACGGTGGCGGCTTATACGATCGAACGAAAGGACTTCGCCGTCACCGATCCGCTCGACCCAACCAGCAGTATTCCGGTGGGTCAGCAGACGTCAAAAGGGATCGAGATTGCCAGCTCCTTGCGGATTACGGACAAGTTACTCGCCGAGGGCAATTTCGCTTGGGTCGATGCGCAATATGACGACTTCACAGAAAAGAACGCCGCTGGCGCAGTGGTTTCGCGCAAGGGCAATACGCCCACCAATGTCCCGGACCGGGTTGGCAATCTGTGGCTGACGTATGATTTTTCGCCGCAATGGCAAGGTGGAGTCGATGCGCGTTATGTCGCGTCGGTGTTCGCCGACAGCGCCAACACCATGACCGTGCCGTCGTACACGCTGTTCGGCAGCTTCCTCAGTTACAAGGTCGATACACACACCACCGTCACCGGGCGCGTGCGTAATTTGACGAATGAGGTGTATGCCGAGTTTGCGCACGTATCGCCGGCGTATTACCTCGGTACACCGCGTACCTTTGAATTGGCGGTGCAGACCCGATTCTAAAAGCATCGCGGGCAAGCCCGCTCCCACAGTGACTGGTGTCGTGCACATATTTTGTATTCGACAGAAAAACCTGTGGGAGCGGGCTTGCCCGCGATGAGGCCAGTGACCTCAACCCTCTATTTCAAATCAGCCGAAACCTTCTCCGCCACATCCTTCGGCAACCACGCCTGCCACACATCCGGATGCGCCTTCATGAACGCTTCAGCCGCCTGACGCGGTGCGGTGTGCTTCTCGCTCATCTCGGCCAACGCCTTGTTCAACGGTTCAATCGGGAAATCGACCTTGCTGAAGAATTCGGCAATCTGCGGATACTGCTTCTGGAACGGCGTAGACACGCCAATCGACAGCTTCGACGCCAGTGATCGGGTTGGTTTCGGGTTGGGATTATCGGCGTCAGTCAACGTCTTCCAGGCCTCGGCATCAAACGGCGGCTCTTCCAGTTGCACCAGTTTGAACTTGCCCAGCAACGGCGTCGGCGACCAGTAATAGAACAGCACCGGTTTACCCCGACGGATCGAAGAACTGATCTCGGCGTCAAGCGCCGCACCCGAGCCACTGCGGAAATTGGTGAAGTCGTCCTGCAACCCGTAAGCCGTGAGTTTCTGCTTGTTGACCACCTCTGAAGTCCAGCCAATCGGGCTGTTGAGGAAGCGCCCCTTGCTCGGGTTTTCCGGGTCCTTGAACACGTCTTTGTACTTTTTCAGATCACTGACACTGCGCAAGTCCGGTGCCAGCGGCTTGATACCTTTGGCCGGGTCACCCTTGATCACGTATTCCGGCACCCACCAGCCTTCAGTGGCGCCCTTGACCGTATCGCCCAGGCTCACGACCTTGCCTTCGGCCTCGGCCTTGACCCACACCGGGCTGCGCCCCGCCCACTCTTCGCCAATGACCTGAATGTCATTGTTGGCCAATGCGGT
Source organism: Pseudomonas sp. NPDC098747 (assembly GCF_044760045.1). Lineage (NCBI taxonomy): Bacteria > Pseudomonadati > Pseudomonadota > Gammaproteobacteria > Pseudomonadales > Pseudomonadaceae > Pseudomonas > Pseudomonas sp. NPDC098747. Next base: position 79,206 of record NZ_JBIWAL010000003.1, read on the forward strand.
TTCCAGGGTAATGGTGGTGCCAGGCAACGTGTCGGTCGGCAATCCGTAGCCCTTCTCGACGATGATCCGCAAGACATCGGTGATCAGGCTGCCGCTTTCCCAATTCAGGTCGGCGAAATGGATCGGCGTCTGCGCCGCCATCGCCGATTGCGCTGAAGTCAGTAAACCGAATGCAGCCACGCTGGCGGCCAGTAACCGTCGAAATCCGTTCATGCATTGCACCTCGTGCTGTTCACAGCAATGGCAGGATGGCCTGACAGAAGACCGCAAGCCTCTGAATACTCAGTCAACTGACTGTAGACGAGGTTCCTGCTTTTTTAGGGCCTGGCCCCAGACGAGGTTAGCTTTCAGACTTTTCCTGCAAGCTTTGCAGCTCGCGTCTGACCATGCTGGCGTATTCCGCTGGACGCAATGCGTAGATCTGCGAGGCCACCCATCCCAGCCACGCGCCTTGCAACTCGGCCTTCATGGCGAAAAATCGCCCGGCCTCATCACGCGCATTGTCGAGGTTCTGCGAATGGAAATCGGCGCGACTCAAACCGCCGATCACTCGCTGGCCTTGAAGGTCACCAGTTCGCCCTTGCGCCATTTCGCGGCTTTGCCAGTGACGGCTTTCAGGGTCTTGGTCAGGCCTTCCTGCAATTGCTCATTGGCGGCAAACACGGTCACCACGCTGTGACCTTCCTTGAACAGGATCGCATGGCCATCAGCGCTATCGACGAAGGCGTAATCACCCAGCCCATAGGCCGTCAGTTTTATTTCACGAAAGCGGATATCCAGCTTTCCACCTTCACGGCTGGGCAAGACTGCTGCACTGAAATGATCGCCAACCTTGAGCTTGAGCCCCGGTTTGTCATCGACAACCAAAGCACTTTCGGTGTCGATCTCGGCAACATAAATGCCTTCGGCGCTTTGCTCGGTGATGTAAACAAAACGCGACTGGAACTGCTTGACCAGCTTTGCACGCAAATCACCCAGCACGAACAAAGCATGCATATCGAGATTACTGACTGCCAAAGAAACATCCCCACATCTGAAAAACCGCACACGGGAAACGCGCACGGCAAAAAAACGGCCAGGCCGATGGCACTGCCAATTGACTCAAAGAAAAACCCGAACTGAGCAGAGCGCTCGTTCAACGCGAGGTTTGCAAGACTACTGGATTGTCACTCGCGAAACTTACTCCAATGTCGCCAAAGCCTGAAGGAAAAATCCTCACCGGCCATGAGAGAAAGTTGACTACGAACTTTAGGGAAAATTCGCACGAAAAAAAGCTCTTTTCCGACATATCGCTTGCGAAAAATTGCTTTAGATAAGCGCTGTCGTCAACAGGTACTGGCGATTCTAGAGCAGCGATGCTCATAAAGACTACCCGCAACGGCCTGTAAATATCGGCCAACTGATGAAAAGGACTTCATATGTGCACTCTGACTCATTTCGCCATGACCGCTGACGCCCGACTCAAATCGCCTCTGATCCTGCATATCACCGGTATGGAAGATTTGCCGGAATCGGTAACAAACGGCCAGACACCACGCTTTCAGGTGGTACCTGCAGGAAACGCCTTCTTTCACATCAAAGAAAAGTCGACCGGCCGCGTAAGAGGTTTCCGCGAAGATCATAACGAGGCTTGCGCGCTCGCCCGCTCCCTCGAATTACAAATCGAACTCCTGGCCAGCGGCTGCCTCAGATAGAGAGAGTGTCGATTGCGCCATCCCGGCGCGCGCAAAAGGAGCACACGATGGATCTGGAAACATACAACTTGAAAACCCTGTTCGATCAGTTGGGACTGCCTTCAGAGGACACGGAAATCGACGACTTCATCGAACAGCATCCGCTGGATGCCAACACCAAACTGGTTGATGCGCATTTCTGGACGGAAGCTCAAAAACAGACACTTGAAGAGTGGATTGGCAAAGACGACGACAGGGCAATTGTCTTCGATGAACTAAACGTACGCTTGCACGACGACAAGTGACCCCGAACAGTGCAGGCTGTTGCCAGTCTCGAACTTCAACTGCGCGAGCCACGCAGCCCTGCACTCCTCGGCCTCATCGCGACTGGCAAACGCGGTGCCACGGCGCTCACCGTTGAGCAAAACCACCCAGCAAACGCTTTGCCCCATCGCGCGCAAACCAGCGGGCACGCCACTGCCGATCATCACGGCAACATCAACCCTGCATTGCATGCGGACCTCCTAAACTCATTAGCCACCTAACTAAGTAGGCATGTTAATGATTTGGCCGCAGCGGAAACAGCAACGCTCGTGCACAGATTCATTGCATCAAGCGTAACAATCGATCAACGCGGACTTTCTGGTTTATAGCCCAAACGCAAACCGCCCCAGTGTCGGCCCTTTATCGTGATCGGCACAGACAGATCGTGCATCAACTCGCCGGTGTCGCGGGTGTAGGTTTGCAACAACACCGGTTGCTGATGGCTGCCACAGCGAATCCCGGTGCGGTCGGCGAACTTGCGTTTAGTCCGGCTGTTGACCGCATCGACCTGCGCATCGCCAGTCAACGGCTGGCTGAAGGCCTGATTGTGCGTCGGCACATAGCCCTGCTGCGTGCAGGCAATGGCGAACACCAGACCTTCGTGACGCGGCAACAAGGGTTCCTGAATCGCCGGCAGAACCTGATCGGTATAACGGTCGAATCGGGTTTGAAATTTCGCCGGTTGAGTATTCGGAATCGCCTGATACTGGCGGTCGAACAGATCTTCGAGACTGATCCGCCCTTGCTCGACGTCCGCTTCAAAACGCGCCGCAATCTGGCTGGCCCCATCGCGCGCCAGGTCATAGATGCGTTGGTGATAGTCATCCAGGCCGACTTCGGCCAGACGCTCGCTGATGGTTTCCGCCTGTCCTTCCATCTGCACCGCTGCTTCGGCGAGTCGACGGGTTTGTTGATCGCTGATCGCCAAATCACTGCGCATCTGCTCGATGGCCTTGAACAAACTGTCGAGTTGCTCGCGATTGGTCTCCGCGCCACGGGCGATTTCGCCGACCTGCGTTTCCACTCCAGCCGCCAAACGCGCGATGTTCTCAAGATGCTTTCCGGTGTGCTCGACCTGCTCGACGCCTGTGTGCAAGTCGCTGGACAGCTCGCGGATCTGCTCCACCACTTGCGCGGTGCGTTGCTGAATGTCGGCAACCATCTCGCCGACCTCGCCAGTCGCCGACGCCGTCCGCGCCGCCAATCCACGCACCTCATCAGCCACCACCGCAAAACCGCGACCATGCTCGCCGGCCCGCGCCGCCTCAATTGCCGCGTTCAACGCCAACAGGTTGGTCTGGCTGGCGATTGACTGAATCACCAGGGTCACGCGCTGAATATCATCGCTGCGCAGGCTCAAGGCTTCGATCAGCTCTCGACTGGCATTCGCGCGCTGACTGAGCTGATGCATGCGCGAGATCGAATCGACCAGTTCGGTACGCCCCGCTGCACTGCTGCTATGCGCCTCGCTGGCCGCCGCAAGTGCATCGCGGCTGAGCTGCGAAGTCGCATGTTCGGTGGCGATCATCACCTCGGCGTTGCTGACAATCCGTGCCGCCGCATCGAGTTGCGATTCGAGTTTGCTTGCGAGTTCCTTGACCGAAAACGCCACCCCGGCCGCCGACAAGGCGTTATGGCTGGTGGTGTAGGAAAGGTCACGGGTCAGTTCGGACATGGCGCTGCCGGTGTCGGCAGGCTGTGCATCAGGGACGGCTCGGGAGCGCAGGCGCGGCAGCCAGACAATCAGCACCGCCAAGGGCATGCCAATGTAAAGCGACCATTCACCCAGCGTCATGCCGGCCAACAACAGCATCAGGGCGATGCTTTGCAGGGTCGGTGCGATCCAGCGGTTTTTCGGCAAAAGCACTGGTGCAGGCAAAGCCCCAACCAGAGATCCTTCTCTCGTCATATCGACACCCCACGTTTGTTCTCATTGTTGTAACTGCATTAAACGCCACTACAACGCCATTATCTATGGTCCGTTAGTCGTGGTGTCTTGTAGCAGGTCAATGGAACGGCCTGGAATATCGCAGACGAACAAAAACAAAGATCGCAGCCTTCAGTAGCTCTATGAAAGAGCTGCCGAAGGCTGCGATCTTTTCAGGATGACCCACATTCATGGGTCATCGCACAGAATCAGGCCTGACGCTGGTGCTTATCGATCTGCTCGTGACGCTCTTGAGCTTCGATGCAGTACTTGGTGGTCGGGCTGATCAGCAGACGCTTCAGGCCAATGGCCTCGCCGCTGTCGTCGCACCAGCCAAAGCTGTCTTCCTTGATGCGCTCAAGGGCTTGTTCCAGTTGCGGCAGCATGCGCTGGTCGCGATCGATCGCGTTGACCAGCCAGGTGCGCTCTTCTTCAACCGAAGCCGCGTCCGCCGGGTCAGCCGGGGTATCCAGGCTTTCGATGGCGATACGGTTTTGCTCAATGCGCTCGTGGGTTTCGACTTTCATGTTCTGCAACAGCTCTGCGAAGAAAGCGTGTTGCTCAGCATTCATGTAGTCATCTGCCGGCATGGCCAGCAACTTGTCCTTTGTCATTGATATCTCTATAAAAAAACGTGCATTAAGGCGAAATAGGGAGCGTTCCGGCGAACCGTGTCCGGTCGACGAAAAGGCATCGTTTATTGCAAACGCCACCCGGCACTCAATTTACGAGGGGCGGCAGTCTAAGGCCCGATGGAGGCCTCAGCAACTCTAAATACTGGGAATATGTCCGACAAAGCCCGGAAACTGCTCTGATACAGGCTTCATTGCGGTTATCGGAGTGCGTTTATAGCAAGAAATTCAGTCGAGCGGCTGTATATAGAAGACAAACGGCTAACCAAGCGATGCTTTATCGCAATTTTTTCACTTGCCAGTGCATCGTTTCAGCCAAGCAAACCCCGCAAACCACCACTAACATCAGCCGCACCACACCTCGCCTCAGCGTTATCGATCAGCCAGAAGGATGACTTATGCCCCGCCCCGATCTGCCGGCCACCGACGAGGCCACCCTCGCCAGCCCCCCGATCAATGCCGAGCGCCTGCTGCAACTGATCACCGAAGAATACGAAACCCTGCCGCGCCAGCTCAAACGCATCGCCAGCTACATGAGCCAGCAGAGCGACCGGATCATGGTCGACCGCATCAGCGACATCGCCCGCGAGTGCGAAGTCCATCCGTCCGCCATCGTGCGCTTCTCGCAGCGCTTCGGCTTCAGCGGCTTCAGCGAAATGCAGGCCCTGTTCCGCACCGCCTACACCCACAAAGCCTCGCCGGTGCAGAACTACCAACAACGCATCCGCAACATGATCGCCAACCAGTCGCAGAAAGCCAGCGACGGCGACCTCGCCCGCGAATGCATCGACGCCACCCTCAGTGGCATCGAACGCCTGGGCCGCGAACTCGACGACGCCGCTTTCGAAAAAGCCGTCGACCTGATCGTCAACGCCGACAACATCTATGTCGTCGGCGTGCGCCGCTCCTTCGCCGTCGCCGACTATCTCGTTTACAACTTGCAACACACCCAGAAACGCATCCACCTCGTTTCCGGCCTCGGCGGCAGCTATCGCGAACAAATGCGTAGCGTCCGCGAGGGCGACCTGGTCATCGCCATCAGCTTCACCCCCTACGCCAAAGAAACCCAACACTGCCTGCGCCACGCCCGCGAGCAACAGGCCAACACCCTGAGCATCACCGACAGCCACCTCTCGCCACTGGCCAAACGCGCGAACAGCGTGTTGTTGGTCAACGAAGGCAGTGCGCTGGCCTTTCGTTCATTAAGTGCGACGTTGTGTTTGTGCCAGGCGTTGTTCGTGGCCGTGGCCTATCGACTGGAATTGAATGTCGATGAGATTCACGAACAAGCGGGATTCGACGACTGACAATTCCTTCAACCTCGGCTAGGTTATGCCTACCCCACCGGTTTGACTTGAAGGAACGCGTCATGAAACTGATCGGCATGCTGGACTCCCCATACGTGCGCCGCGTGGCGATCTCCGCCAAACGCTTAGGGATTGACCTCGAACACGAGTCAGTCTCGGTGTTCCGCCACTTCGAGCAATTCCAGCAGATCAACCCGGTGGTCAAGGCCCCGACCCTGATCCTCGACGACGGCGTCGTCCTCATGGACTCGACCCTCATCCTCGACTACCTCGAAACCGCCTCCGGTAAAAGCCTGCTGCCGAAAGACTTGAGCCAGCGCGCCCACGCCCTGCGCCTGATCGGCCTCAGCCTCGCCGCCTGCGAAAAAGCCGTGCAGCTCTACTACGAACGCAACCTGCGCCCGGCCGACATCCAATACCAACCGTGGGTCGAACGCGTCGAAGGCCAACTCGCCGCCGCCTTCACCGCCCTGGAACACGAACTCGAAAAAACCGGCCTGCCCACCGACGGCACCCTCACCCAGGCCGGCATCAGCCTCGCCGTCGCCTGGAGCTTCACCGATCTCGTCGTCCCCGACCAGATCGATGTGGCGCGCTATCCGCGTATCGCCCAATACACTGCCTACGCCGAAACCCTTGAAGCGTTCGTCAGCACGCCGATGACCTGATCATGAGCGCGACTGAAACCGCTGCACCGGCACTGAAAGAGATCTTTAACGCTGAGCGTTTGCAGCACATCGCCACAGAAATGACCGCTGTGTACCCGGCGTTCAAGGCCAAGGCGTTTTTGAAGCATGCCAATGAGGGGCTGGCCGAATTGTCGGTGATGCAGCGGATGGCGCGTGTCAGTGAAAGCCTGCACGCGGTGCTGCCGCTGGATTACGAGCATTCGCTCGATGTGTTGCGCGAACTCGCGCCTCGGCTTAACAGTGGATTCGTCAGCATGTGCTTGCCGCATTACGTCGCGAGTTACGGTGCTCACGCATTCGATACCTCAATGGAAGCGCTGAAGTACTTCACCACCTTCGGCTCATCCGAATTCGCCATCCGCCACTTTCTGCGCAGTGACCTGGAGCGCTCGCTGGAACTGATGCACGACTGGACTCAAGACGAAAACCACCACGTCCGCCGACTCGCCAGCGAGGGCAGCCGCCCTCGCCTGCCTTGGTCGTTTCGGTTGGAACCGGTACAGGCTGATCCGCAGTTGGCCGCCGGGATACTGGATCGGTTGAAGACGGATGAAAGTTTGTACGTGCGCAAGTCCGTGGCGAATCATTTGAATGATGTGACGAAGGTGCACCCGAAGTGGGTGCTCGACACGATTGAAGGATGGTCGCTTGAGAATAAACACACAGCCTGGATTGCGAAGCATGCGTTAAGGAGTTTGATCAAACAGGGGGATTTGCGGGCACTGACGGTGATTGGAGCTGGTGGGAAGCCTGAGGTTGAGTTGCTGGATGTGAGGGTTGAGCCGGCGGTGGTGAGGCTTGGTGAGGCGATTACTTTGTCATTTGTGGTGAAGTCGACGGTGGCTGAAGAGCAGCGGCTGGTGATTGATTATGCGATTGACTATGTGAAAGCGAATGGCGGGGTTTCGGGGAAGGTTTTCAAGTTGAAGACGGTGGTGTTGGCGGGGTTTGGGAGTGTGGTTGTGGGGAGGCGGCAGGTGATAAAGGATTTTACGACGCGCAAGCATTTTGTTGGGCGGCATGGGGTTTGTGTGATGTTGAACGGAAAGACGTTGGCAGCTACCGCATTTAGCATCGTCGCAGAATAACATCCCTAGACGTTCGGCCGATCTGGCAACACTTGCACAAATGTGAGATTACAGAAGGATCCAGTCTCGCCCAGAAGCAGACATTCAACTGATCCATTCTGATTTAAAAGCTGGCATAGACTAAAGCCGCCCCCTAGGCGATGCATGGCTATTTGCTATACATTTATCGCCTCAAAGGCTTCATCCAGCCCCGCTGCGGATGAACGCCCTAAGGAAGAGACGGCTAAAGAGAGGGAATATGAGCGATAGAAATACGAGTGCTAGCGCCAGCGCAGCGGGCTACTGCTATCAGTTTGTCCGGGCGTTGCATCGGATTTTTCGAAGCACTCATCCTCAGACACGCTTCGGTATCGAAACGGCAGATGACATAGAAGAGATAGTGCCGAGTTCAGCGGGCGAACTCCAAATTAAAGAGCAGGACAAGCTTACAACTCTTGACAAAAACCCACTTCAGGACAGTAGTCGAAACCTCTGGAACACCCTACGTAACTGGCTTGATAAACTTGAAAAATCAAGGCAGCAATACGCTTACCTACAATTTGTGATTGTTACTAATAAACCGGTAACAGAGGGATCGCTCGCAGACAAGTTATCCCAAGCGAGTACGGAAAAGTCTATCGCTGAGGCGATTGACGCTCTGCGTCAACAGGCATCATCAATGACAGGTGAGACTGCTGACATTGCTGCCAAGGTCAGAGGCTTTTCTGATGAACAGTTGGGGTTTCTAATTGAACACCTCTTGGTAGTAGACGCTGTTGAGGTGACCGCACTAAAACAAGATGTCATTTCGGTGCTCCAATTCCCTGAAGGAGTAGAGGAATACCACGAGCAGATTTACGAAGCGCTGCTCGGCCATCTGATTTCGGGGTGCCTTGAGAGCTGGAGTGAGGGGCAGAGTTACTGGACGTCTGCGGAGACCTTCTTCACAAAAAAACATGCTTTATTAGTGAGCCATCAACAAAAGCCTTTGCAGCCGCTTTCGCAGGAAAGCACGGATTACAAAGAGCTTTTAGAGTTGCGTAAAGGAATGGCTCTTCCATTTCTTGATCAACTCAAGAGCCTGGACATTAATGATTGGTTTATAAATGAGGAGCTAGGTCATTTCTGGGCTGCATATTCAGAGCGCACACGACTGCTTAAAAGTGGCGGTGTTTTGTTGGACGACTTCAACACGGCCGAGGAGATACTTTGTAATCGTTGAAAAAGTATTAGAACAGCTAAAGCGCTTACAGCCAATAAGCCGCCAATCGAGTTATTCAATGAAGATCTTATGGGGATTTACATAAGCGCCTCAACCCCGGAGTCATTCGAAATGAATATCGGACGAATTCAGTCCTCTCAGCGATATCTATATATGGGAACTTATCATTTCTTAGCCAATGCGGAGGGCACCAAGCATCCTATCTATTGGCATAAGCAGAAGGAATCTGAAAAGCAATGAACGGAGCATATATGGATAAACACCTTATCCACAACTCATCTTTGGCTTGCTTTCTTTTGACAAACTTTGTTTCTGAGTATGAAAACCAGACCAGTGGATTTCCTATTGACCTGACGAAGTTGATGTTGGTTCTCCCAATCGTATGGAATGAAAGTAATCGCCACGCACTCGGGAGCAGAAATGCACGCTCGAAAATTGACGCAGTGCTTAGGGATAATCCCATTTTGAAGATTGACCTTGAAGAACGTGTTAGGGCTCATGCGCCTGCTACTCTGCAAGGGCTTAACCTCGCGGTCTCTTCAGGCTTGGTTACGAAGAGTATCGATGAAGACGGGGATGAATATTTTTCGACACTCATGTCTCGTTGGCCAACAGGCATCAAAAAGACTATTCCCGCAGATCTGTTGAAGACAACAAAACAGTTGGCCCTTTGGTATAGCACCGCGCCAACCGAAACTCTTTACAAGCTATTATTCGGGATTCCAAATGAAATTCGTAATTGATGCTATTGTGCTTTGGCCACAAGATGCCCTTAGAGAAATCAGAGTCATCCCCTTCGAAAATTCGAAGATCAATATTATTCATGGACTTAGTAGCACTGGAAAGTCATCCATCATCCATATTATTGACTATGCCTTAGGGGCGAGTAAGTGCCAGATACCTATTGGGCTTATTCGAGATAAGGTATCCTGGTTCGGTTTAAAAATAACAATGTTAGGTGAAGCCTGGGTGGTTGCACGAAAGACGCCGGGGCCGAAACAGGTGTCAGGAGAATTCTATCTTGAGCGTTTTACAGGCGAATATCCTGAAGCGCTGTCTACCACGCTTGTTACTGAAGCCTTTAAGGAAAAGTTTAATGCTTTAGTGCGCATGAGTGACTTACCTCACTCTGACGAAGAGAAACCTCCAAAACGCGATTCGCGCAGCTCGTACCGTGATATGGCTGCATTTAATTTTCTCCCGCAGCATATTGTGGCCAACCCAAATACTCTCTTCTTTAAAACAGATTCATGGCTGCACAAAAATCGTCTGATTCGCGCAATGCCGTACGCGCTAGGGATAGTCGATGCCACTTACGTTATGAACGAGCACCGTCGTGATGCAGCAGAGAAAGAGCGAGAAAGTCTCAATAAGGAGCTAGTTGTACTAGAGAGGGCAAAGCAGCGCTGGGGATTCGACGTAGATCGCATGTTAGGACGGTGCGTCGAGCTAGGGATGCTGTCAAATGAGGACATATCCGAGGCACTTGAGGACAACATTGCAAAACTCCAAACGGTTGTAAAGGCATATGAAGAAAGCCGGCTTGAGCAAATTTTAAAAAAGAACCAGATCGGTTGCACACGAACCGCGAATTCGACGCCGCGGTAAACCTTGAGGCTAAGCAGCAGGAATTAGTGGACAGTCTCGCCGCTCAGATCAGTGGATTCAGCAGCCTAGCAGCCAATGGACAAAAATTTTTTGCTGCGATTAATGATGAGCGCTCGCATGTTATCGGGCTTGATTGGCTTAAAAATAGCGTCTTTCCTGAAGCTCATTGCGTTGCCTGTGGCTCGTCGACATCTTCACTCCCCATGGTCCTAGATGCACTAGAACGTAAGGTAAATAAAATCACTACTGTCGCTTCGATTCTTCAAGAAAACCCTGTGGTAGATCGAAAACTCGCCTCCCTGAAGCGAAAGATGAGCAGCGAGCAAAAAACTCTATATCGTCTTCGTCGGGAAAAGAATGAAATTCTGATTCAAGACAAAAAGCTGAAGGATGTTATCGGTCAGATATATTTTATGGCAGGCGATATATCAGGACTATTAAACCGCATAGGCAAGACCTCTGTTGACCAGTCGCTCCTCGACCGCATATCGATATTGACTAAAGACATTCAGCACTATGAAAGAGAGATGCTAAAATCCAATCACTACAACCGAGAGAAAAGTGTCGAGAGATCTTTAAGCGAACTTATCGGCGAGTATGTTGATCAGTTCCCTTTGGAGGCCCCTGTAGGCTCTGACATTAAGCTCGACCTGAAGGAGTTGACGCTTCGCTTTGATGGTGCGGATGAGAGAAGAGATTATCTATGGGAGGTTGGAAGCGGGGCGAATTGGATGGGGTATCACATCGCGACATTCATGGCGATCCATGAATATCTGGCTCTCGAAGAGAATCAAAATCTTCCGCCGTTTAGCTTTTTGATAATTGACCAACCGAGCCAAGTATATTTCCCGAGCAGTCACAGTGGTGATAATGATCTAGACAATTGGACTGATGTAAAAAAGCATCGTCCCTCAGATGTTCGGGCCACCATGAAAATCTTTGAAATGATTTCGCAGGGTCTTGAGCGGGCTAGTTTTAATTTTCAGATTATTGTCCTCGAGCATGCTGGACCGGATATCTGGGAAAAGATCCCTCATACACATGAGGTTGCTAATTGGGACACCAAGGGAGACGGGCTCATTCCTGCGAGTTGGCTGTAATCTCGAAACTAAGCTTAGCTCATTCTGGGACGACACTTAGTCGCCTCAGAATCACCTTAGAGCTTCTTAAGAAAAAAGCGACAGATTTATATTCATACAATTTGCAATACTGAATACGCCCCCTTTTCTAAATTACCGACTTCCGTATGGAATTCCGTATTTTTCGATATACCGCTTTAACTTTTCACTAACTGGACAAGCTAAATCTTATTATCTGAGTGTCCAGTCAGATGCATACCGCGACTACCAACTACCGTATGGAATGCCCCACTTCTCTATATAGCGCCTGGACTTTTCACTGACTGGATAAGCATATCGTCCCTGGGTTTTCCCCTGACTCGGCCCCAATGGCTCGATTTCAGCCTGTGCTTTCGCTACTTCGACCGGACTGTGACACGAGTCCCTTACCCACACCTGCACGACACCACCCGGCGCTAAGCCCAGATAAACCGAAGATATATAGGTAGCTCTTTTCTCTGGAGTTTTCGAGCAGCGCTGGTTGACTGAAGTCAGCATCAACTGTCTGGCTTCTTCCGGTATATCGATCCAAACACTATAGGTTTGAGGCTCTACGATGGATTGCCAGCGAACGAAGATACGTTTGGGGAGATCAGCGCCCACCACCGCTTTTGCGGAGCTGCCCAAGCCATGCCAGCCTCGCGCAGATTCTGTTCCGTCTTCTGGCTGCCCGCCCGAGGCGGATCCGCCGCCAGTGTGTGGGAGCGTCTTTCCTTTGATGTCTTCGACGGAGGTGTCCTCAACCCAGACTTTCATATAGCGAGGCTCGGTAAAGCCGAGTTCCCACCATGGGGATTTGGGGTCGTTTTTCGCTGACAGCGGGTCAGCGTGACAACCAGCAACAAACAGTATGCAAAGCAAGGTTGCGAATAACTTCATTACCAAAGCGTCCAGTCAGGTACGTGTGGATGTTTTACTCGTATTGAATCTTCAGTGGGAGCGTTGATATATACAGCCCGCAAGCCACTTCCATCTCTTCGCCCAAGTGGGTGGTTCCAGTTCGCGGATGTATGAATGTACTTGAGTTGGAGCACTTGCTCCTCTTCCAGCGTGGTGCTGAAGTCACCAGAGACAAATCGATCGCACATGGGTTGAAGTTCTGCCGGAATTACAAACTCAGGGGTCTCGGGAATATCGTTGAAACGCACTCCCTTGGCTTTTGCCTGTTGATGCATTACGCGCAGGAAAACTCTAGCCAGCATTCCGCTCACCGGCCGTTTTAGCTGCAAGGCAGCATAGACTCGCTTAACGCGTGGACCCAATCGATCTTGCGGGTCGATTGGCATCAGGAGTGCCGGTGGTGTGACGATCTCCAGCATTTCGGAGGGCCATCCTTCGCTTAGCCACTGGCTTCTCACCTTGACCGCATCCTGGTAGATCGATGTGGTGGCAACATCAGTATTAATGGACACCTCAAGAGTTTGCATTGGGCTGATGAGTACGCACTCTTCCGCCTCTTCGAGGTAGCCACCACCAATATCGGAGTGCACACCGGGCAGGACAATTTCAGGATGGTCCATCGCAACACGACTGAGGGCAAAGTTACCTCTGCATTCGTCCCGAGCGACCAATTGGACAACATCGGTGAAAAAGCGTCGGTCGAGGAAAAGCCTGATACCTGTTGCGACAGCGCTTTTGATGTTGCCCAAATTGGACCAGCCAGCGATTGACGGCACCGTGTCGAACAGACCGATAAAGCCCATATTGATATCGCTGTGGTACTGATCAACGAAGGACGAACTGAAGACGTCAGAATTGCTGCGCAAGATTTCGCCCAGCGGGCCTTGTTTGCCACGCACTATCTCATTTGCGAAGTGCCGAGCGGCTGCCGCACCGCGACTGAAACCGAAAGTGTCGAAGGTCAACGAGACAATTTCACTACCCGGATTTTCTTTAACTGCTTCATTGATACGTTGTTCGATGAGCACAAACGAAGATTTAACGCGACCGGCAACACCTGTTTCCCCGCGCCCGGCGCCGGCACCCAAAGTGCTGTCTTCTTCACCTGATCGGGTGCCGATACCTTCGACATACACCATACGGAATGCCTGCTTTCGCTGTCCCTCGCCTTCAGCTACTTCAGGAGCGTCATACAGATCGCTCAGTCTTTTCACATTACTGACGTCGTTACCGTAACTGCTATCCGGATCGCTCATATACGGCTTGCAACTGGAATCGATGTCTTGGGGTGAAATGGGGTGATGCGCGCCACAAAGCAGACCTGCGGCGGCATTATTCGCATTATTTCCAGTGCCATCAAAGAACACACCAATCCGCAACGCAATGCCGATTTTCTCAGGCTCGGGCGCGGGTTCTTTCCCGTGTTTTTCGTATTCAGCCCAGCGCTGGGCGTGGATATCGACGGGTTTGGCTTCTTCGTAACGATAGTTTTTCGGGGGGTTGGGGACGTAGCCGCTCAATCCTTGGTTCCTTGCTCTGATCCTTGAGAACGGCCCGAAGGGTGACAGCCGAGACCTGGGGGCGCAAGGCGTGGCCGTGTGCCAGCCCCGTTGAGACCGCGTGATGTGACGAGGGTTTCCCCTCGTCGTGGTGGGTGGTTATTTGGGGACTTCGACGTCATCGAGTGCTTTGTTTACGGCCAGTTCGGCGAGCATTACGACTTGGGCAATGCCTAGCGCGGTTTTGCGGTGGGAGTTATTAAGCATTGCCGCAAAGTTGACGAGCATTTCACTGGCCGAGCCGAGGGTTTCGCTGGCGTTGGCCAGCAGGGATTCGGTGTCGTACTTCGGGTTGGCGAAGTACATGCGGTCGGGTTCGTTGGTGCTGGCCATGATTTGGTCGGCAGGCTTGAGGTAGTGGTCGAGGGCGCGTTCGGCGGCTTCGTGGAATTTCTTGGAATCGGGGGATTCGTAGGGGGATGTGGGGTCGGTTTCTGGCGGGTTGGGCGTGACTTTGAACATGGTGAAACTCCTGATTTTTCACTAGGAGCTACCAGCATCACTTGCAGATGATGGGTGGCAGCTATGCGCGGGTCTGCAAGACCGGGAAACCAGGCACCCGGCAGACCCGAGGGTCTCCCGCACAAAGCCGCCATTGAACAAACACGAACGAGTGTCCTTTGGCAGGGCTGTGCGACTGGTTTTTCGGCGGGCTTGCAGACCCGATCACTGATGAGCAGTGACGAGAATCAAGTTACGGGGGGAGTTCCAGACGCACAAGCCGGCGGATTCTGGCGTACTCGTAGCCGATGGCGCAAGACGTTGTAGGGCTTTGGTGGTTACTGGAGGCTTCGTTTAAACAGTGTCGGTATTTTCTGTTTATTTCGGTCGGTAAGTGAGAGGTGACTGGGCTGACGCCATCGCGAGCAAGCTCGCTCCCACAGGGTTTGCGGGTCGCCTGGGATGTTTGCCGACTGGACGGACGTAGCGCGCGCAACTACCGCATTTATGAATCAGCCATTCATGAACCACAGCTTCCGACCCAAAGCTGCCCTTTGACGCACGCTGTCTGACTGATTGCTCTTGAAAGTTTTACGCAGAATTTACGGAGCCTTTAGGTGGGGCATCCGATACTGCGCGGTGCTTATTTGGAACGCGACTGTAATGTCCCTCGCAGCGATTCGGCTTATCGGATTTATCTTAGGTATTTTCCTGATCACACTGGCCATAAGCATGGCTATTCCATTGATCACACTGGTGATCTACGAGCGTAGCGACGATCTGTCGGCGTTTCTCTGGTCGAGTTTGATTACCCTCATCTGTGGCCTCATGTTGATCGCCCGGGGGCGCCCGGATGCTGGCCAGCTACGTCCGAGGGATATGTACCTGCTGACGACGGCCAGTTGGGTGGTTGTGTGCACTTTCGCAGCGTTGCCAATGCTGTTCATCAGTGACATCAGTTACACCGACGCGTTTTTTGAAACGATGTCTGGCATCACGACCACCGGCTCGACTGTGCTCACAGGTCTGGACACTTCATCACCCGGCTTGTTGATCTGGCGCTCTATGCTTCATTGGTTGGGAGGCATTGGATTTATTGGCATGGCTGTGGCGATCCTTCCACTGTTGCGAGTGGGTGGCATGCGCCTGTTCCAGACAGAGTCCTCAGACTGGTCAGAGAAAGTGACGCCGCGTTCCCATGTGGGAGCCAAATACATCCTGCTGCTCTATTTGGGGCTTACTGGCATCGGAGCTCTGGCGCTCTGGCTCGCTGGAATGACGCCATTTGAAGCGGTCAACCACGCAATGTCGTTGATCTCTACCGGGGGGTTCTCAACTTCCGACGCCTCACTTGGGCATTGGACGCAGCCAACGATTCACTGGGTGGCAGTGGCCATCATGATTCTGGGCAGCCTGCCATTCACCTTGTACGTCGCGACATTGCGGGGCAATCGGCGTGCACTGATCAAGGATCACCAGGTACGCGGATTTATTGGATTCTTGCTCATCACATCGCTGGCTGTGGGTACCTGGCTATATTTTCACAGCGATTACGGATGGTGGGATGCTTTTCGTATCGTGGCAGTCAACGTGACTTCGGTCGTCACGACCACCGGAATTGCTGTTGGCGACTACACCTTGTGGGGCAGCTTCGCTGTCTTGCTGTTTTTCTATTTGACCTTCGTGGGTGGTTGTTCCGGTTCCACTGCAGGCGGTCTTAAAATCTTCCGTTTTCAGGTGGCTGCTGCCCTACTGGTCAGTAGCTTGAAGCAGTTGATCCATCCTCGAGCCGTGATTCAGAAAAAATACAACGGCCATCCCATCGACGAGGAGATCGTGCGCTCGTTATTGACCTTCTCGTTTTTCTTCACCATCACAATTGCCGCCATCGCCTTGGGCCTGGCCCTCATCGGACTTGATTGGACAACCGCGTTGAGCGGTGCCGCTACTGCGGTGTGTAACGTCGGGCCGGGGCTTGGCACAATCATTGGGCCGGCAGGTAATTTCTCATCGTTACCGGATGCCGCCAAATGGCTACTGACCGTTGGAATGCTTCTAGGAAGGCTGGAAATCCTGACGGTGTTGGTACTCGTAACTCCAGTTTTCTGGAGATATTGACCCAGCTTGTCAAGGGCTGAGACGACAAGCTACATGAGGGACGAAAATCAACTCGTCGATAAAACCGTGGCGTCGAACCGCTGGCTGATCGCGCTGCGCAGTTGTTCTTCCGTCAGCGGGTAGTGCGCTTTCGGGAAAATGAAGAACAGTTCCTGAATACCCTGCGCAAAACTGCAGATGGTTTTGACGTCTTCGGCCAATGCGGGTCTGTGAGTGAAGTTCATCGCTGCCCTGCCCTCACTGTTTGCCGTTGGCCAGATGATGCGCGACCAGCGCGTTGGCATGGCCGTGGCCCATGCCGTGTTCTTCCTTGAGCCACGCCACCAGTTCCATGTGTTTCTTGTCGCTGACGCTGGCGAGCAGGTTCAGCCAGTGGCCGATGGGCTGGCCGTACTTTTTCTCGATGGACGGGAAGTACGACGCGGGGCCTTTTACCTTGTTGTCTTCGCTCATGCTGTTGGCTCCCTTTGATTGCTCATCGATAAAACCGGTGGAGAGTCCGCCGGATTCAATTCTCGAACATCCCGAACCGCTTCTTCCAGATCATAGCTGGCCAGATCAACATATCTTTTTATCCGCAGTCTTTGATAAGGCGTACTTTGAATGCCATCCCAAACAATCCAGTAAATAAACGAAAAAACTGCGACGAGGATGAGGATGACAGCGCCCTTACCACCTATAAAAAATGACGTCGCTTTGATCAGTTCAGTGGACAGCCCGATCATCAGAGCGAAAAGCGAAACGAATCCCAGATTTTGCGAAAGAGAAGGTTTGGCCGGTGCGACGGTCAGGTCTGAATACGCCGACAGTTCACGGAGTTTGGCAGCCGTGTAGCCTTCATTTTTCACAATCTGCAAAAAAAACGCATAGCAAAGAATATTTTCTTGTTCGACCCAGGGTTGCTGGGCAATGGAATGTTCAGCGCACTGCGTTGGATAAACTGTGCGAATGGCATGGAGTCGAGTGAAGAAAAGTCCACCCGCCCACAAGGCAAGAAAAACATAGGAGACCGGGACTAATATCGGGTACTTGATCCCGAAGGCGGACAAAACAACGAGGGGCAACGTTGCCGCTGCCACCGTCCACATTGGCCATAGGCGGCGAGCATTTTTCCATTTGAACAGCAATGTGTTCGGCTGTTTGCGGCTGCGTTTGTACAGGACCGTCAAATCAACCCATTCCTTGAACTTCATGACTAAGTACTTCCTTGTATTGGCCAGTGACACGGGTAATGCGCCGGTATCCTAGGTGAACCGGCCAGCGTTTGCAGCCAGCCATGTCACGTTGTTTCGCAACCGTTATTTAGATCGAACGCTGGTTGACCCGGGCCATCAATTGCTCGGCGCTTTCCTTGCGTTCGGAGTAGCGATCCACCAGAAAATCCTGGCGGTCGCGCAGCAGCACGGTGAACTTCACCAGCTCTTCCATCACATCGACGACACGGTCGTAATACGGCGACGGCTTCATCCGCCCCGCTTCGTCGAATTCCATGTAGGCCTTCGGCACCGAGGATTGGTTAGGGATGGTAAACATCCGCATCCAGCGCCCAAGCACGCGCAGTTGATTGACCACGTTGAACGACTGCGAGCCGCCGCACACTTGCATCACCGCAAGGGTTTTGCCCTGAGTCGGGCGAACCGCGCCAAGCTCCAACGGAACCCAGTCGATCTGCGCCTTGAACACCGCCGACATTGCGCCGTGGCGTTCTGGCGAGCACCAGACCTGGCCTTCCGACCACAGCATCAGTTCACGCAATTCCTGGACTTTCGGATGGTCGACCGGGACGTCGTCGGGCAATGGCAAACCGGACGGATTGAAGATGCGTGTCTCGGCGCCGAAATGTTCGAGCAGGCGTGCGGCTTCTTCCACCAGCAAGCGGCTGAAGGAGCGTTGGCGGGTCGATCCGTAAAGCAGCAGGATGCGTGGTTTGTGTTCGCCCGGGGTTGCGGTTGGCAAGCCTCCGAACAGGGTTTGATCAAGATTGGGCAAGTGGTCGGACATGATCAGTCCTCCTTAAAGCGTGCCGATTCGGTCGAGCTCGTGTTTGAGTTCGTCGCGGCTGAGGCGGTTGAAAGGCAATGCGAGGAAGGCTTTGCAGCGTTGCTCGATGCGCGCCAACGTGGCGCGGAAAGCGGCGTCAATCGCGGCTTCGTCGCCCGTTACTTCGGACGGATCTTCCAGCCCCCAATGGGTTTTCAGTGCCGGGCCGAAGTACACCGGGCAGCTTTCGCCAGCGGCCTTGTCGCAGACGGTGATGACGATGTCCGGCGGGTTGCTTTCGAAGGCGTCGTTACCTTTGCTGTACAAGCCGTCGATGGCGATGCCAGCCTGCTGCAAGGTGGAGAGACTGCGCGGCAGCACCTGGCCTTTGGGGAAACTCCCGGAACTCAGTGCTTCGAATCCCGACGGCGCCAGGTGGTTGAACATCGCTTCAGAGAGAATGCTGCGGCAGCTGTTGGCCGTGCACATGAACAGGATTCGCATGGGTTGCTCCAGCAGATATTTAATGATTTAGCAGCACGCTGCTTCGCGGACAGGACGCCCATCCATTTTTTGCAGGCGCGAGGCATTGTCCTTGAGCCAATCGGCATTGGCTTTGAACGTCACTTGCAGGATCTCGCGGACCCAATCCGGCAGGTCCGGGTTGAGTCGGTAATAAACCCATTGGCCTTGGCGGCGATCGAGCAGCAGACCGTTGCTGCGTAATTGCGCCAGGTGACGGCTGATTTTTGGCTGGCTGTCGTCGAGGGCGCACATCAGCTCGCAGACACACAACTCACCCTGATCGGCAATCAGCAGGGTGGCGCGGACGCGGGTCTCATCGGCCAGGCTTTTGAAGACTTCGGGGGGCGTGATCATGGGATCGGCCTCGTACATATGGAAAACCGAATATACGGACATCCACATATTAATCAACCCCGGATCACCCTACTGACCTCAGAAACCCTGAATAACCCTGTGGGAGCGAGCTTGCTCGCGAAGGCGTCGTGCCAGTCAATATTTGCTTCACACAAGCGCCCCTTTCGCGAGCAAGCTCGCTCCCACAGTGGACTTGTGTTGCTAGAGTCAACCAAGGAGAAGCCCCTGCTCCGCCTCACACAACCCCACCACATAATCCCAAACCACCCGCAACCGCACCGACTTGTGCAACTCGCGCCGCGTGCTGATCCAGTAACTTCGCTCGATGCTCTCATCCGGCAGTAATGGCACCAGATCCGGGTCGGGAGCCGCCATGTAGCACGGCAATACGGCGATGCCCATCCCCGAACGCGCCGCTTCCTGCTGAGCGATAACGCTGGTGCTATGGAACACCACGCGAGGGCTGCGGCAGAAGCTGTTGAGGAACATCAGTTCCTGGCTGAACAGCAGATCATCGACATAGCCGATCCAGGCATGCCGCCCGAGGTCTTCGCGGCTGTGCAATGGCGGCGCGTTGTCGAGGTAGCTTTGGCTGGCGTAGAGCGCGAGGCGGTAGTCGGTGAGTTTGCGGGTGACCAGCATGTCAGCCGCCGGGCGCTCCAGATGAATGCTGATTTCGGCTTCGCGGTTGAGGATGCTGACGAAGCGCGGCACCGCGACCAGTTCCACTTCCAGGCCCGGGTAACGTTCGAACAGACCGATCATGCGACTAGCGAGGAACTTGACGCCGAGACCTTCGGTGACACCGACGCGAATCTTGCCCAGTGGCGCAGTGGCTTGGGTGATTTCTTCCTGGGCGAGCAGCGCGACGTTTTCCATGGCTTCGGCGTGCTTGAGCAGCGCCTCCCCGGCCGGGGTCATTTCGTAGCCTTGGGCGTGCTGGATGAACAGCGCAGTGCCGAGGCTTTTTTCAATTGCCTCGATATGCCGGGCGACCGTAGCGTGGGTGGTGTTCAGGCGGCGGGCCGCGGTCAGCAAGCGTCCGCTGCGTTGCAACTCAAGAAAAAACCGCAGGTCGTTCCAGTCGAACATGGGGTGTCCTTGTCAGCTAAGGTCAATCAAGGCTGTTCGAAAACGCACAGCGGCTGCGTAAAAACTAACATTCTTTTAACGAAAGCTAACAACTAGAGTGTCCGACAATAAAAACAAAAAGCGAGGTCAGGGAATGCAGACTTCCCTCGATGAATACGATTACATCGTGGTCGGCGCCGGCCCTGCCGGGTGTTTGCTGGCCAATCGGCTGTCGGCTGATCCGCAGCAGCGCGTGTTGCTGCTCGAAGCCGGCGGCCGCGATAACTATGCGTGGATTCACATCCCCGTCGGCTACCTGTTCTGCATCGGCAACCCGCGCACCGACTGGTGCTTCAAGACCGAAGCGCAACCCGGCCTGCAAGGGCGTGCGCTGAGCTATCCGCGCGGCAAAGTGCTTGGCGGCTGTTCTTCCATCAACGGCATGATCTACATGCGCGGCCAGGCCAACGACTACGACGGCTGGGCGGCGGAAGGCAATCCGGGCTGGGCCTGGAACGACGTGCTGCCGCTGTTCAAGCAGAGCGAAAACCACTTCGCCGGCAGCGCTGAATTTCATGGCGCCAAGGGTGAATGGCGAGTTGAGCAACAGCGTTTGTCATGGCCGATTCTGGATGCGTTTCGCAGTGCCGCTGAACAAAGTGGCATTGCTTCTATTGAAGACTTCAATCAGGGCGACAACGAGGGTTGCGGCTACTTTCAGGTCAATCAGAAGGCCGGGGTGCGCTGGAACGCGGCCAAAGCCTTTCTCAAACCGATACGTGACCGGGCGAACCTGACGGTGCTGACCGGGGTTGAGGTGGATCGTGTTCTGCTGGAGGACGGTCGCGCTTCTTCTGTCAGTGCACGTCATGAAGGTCAGGTGAAACGCTTAAAGGCGCGCAAGGAGATTGTCCTGTGCGCCGGTTCCGTTGGTTCGCCGAGCATTCTGCAACGCTCAGGGATTGGCCCGCGGCCGCTGCTCGAACGCCTCGGTATCGGCGTGATTCATGAGTTGCCGGGAGTGGGCGGCAATCTGCAGGATCACCTGCAACTGCGCCTGATCTACAAACTGGAAAACGCCCGCACCCTCAACCAGATCGCCGGCAGCGTGTGGGGCAAGATGGGCATGGGCCTGCGTTATCTGTATGACCGCAGCGGACCGTTGTCGATGGCGCCGAGTCAGTTGGGCGCGTTTGCCCGGTCGGGGCCGGAGCAGACGTCGGCGAATCTTGAATATCACGTGCAACCTTTGTCGCTGGAGCGCTTTGGCGAGCCGTTGCACAGCTTTCCGGCTTTCACCGCGTCGGTGTGCGATTTGCGTCCGCAGAGTCGTGGCCGCGTAGAAATTCGTTCGGCTGACCCGCAACAGCCCCCGCTGATTCAACCTAACTATTTGAGCCATCCCGAAGACCTGCGCGTCGCTGCCGACGCCATCCGCCTGACCCGCCGCATCGTCAGCGCCCCTGCCCTGCAAGCGTTCAAACCGGTCGAGTACTTGCCTGGCAACAGCCTGCAAAGCGAAGAAGAGTTGCAGGAAGCGGCGGCCAGAATCGGCACGACCATTTTCCATCCCGTCGGCACGTGTCGGATGGGCAATGACAGTGATGCGGTGGTCGATGCGCAGTTGCGCGTACATGGCGTGCAAGGCCTGCGTATCGCCGACGCCTCGATCATGCCAAGGATTACCTCGGGCAACACCTGTTCGCCTACGCTGATGATTGCCGAAAAGGCCGCCCAACTGATCCTCGACCCAAACGCTGTAAACACCGTCCCTGTGGGAGCGAGCTTGCTCGCGAAAGCGGTAGATCATTCAACATAAACGTTGACTGACACGACACCTTCGCGAGCAAGCTCGCTCCCACAGGGTTTTGTACAAAACTCAAGGCACCACCCGGACACGCAACACCAGTGGAACAACAAAAACAATCACTGTGAGGGACACCGACATGTCAGAACACGCTCAACCGCTGGACGCCGTGCACAGCGCGGAAACCAGCCCGGATACACGCAAAGTCATCTTCGCTTCATCACTGGGGACGGTGTTCGAGTGGTATGACTTTTTCCTCTACGGCGCCCTCGCGGCGGTGATCAGCAAGCAGTTCTTTGCCGGGGTCAACGACACCACGGCGTTCATCTTTGCGCTGATGGCGTTTGCCGCCGGGTTTATCGTGCGGCCATTCGGCGCGCTGGTATTCGGTCGGTTGGGGGACATGATCGGCCGTAAATACACCTTCCTAGCGACCATTATTTTGATGGGCGTGGCGACCTTCTGCGTCGGCTTGCTGCCAACCTACGCCAGCATCGGCATCGCCGCGCCGATCATTCTGGTGGTGCTGCGCATGCTTCAGGGCCTGGCGCTCGGTGGCGAGTATGGCGGCGCCGCAACCTATGTGGCCGAACACGCGCCGATGGGCAAACGCGGTTTCCACACCAGCTGGATTCAATCCACCGCGACCCTCGGCTTGCTGCTGTCGCTGCTGGTGGTACTCGGTTGCCGTTATTTCACTGGCGATCAATTCGAAGTGTGGGGCTGGCGTATTCCGTTCCTGCTGTCGATTGTGCTGCTGGGCATTTCCACATGGATTCGCCTGAGCCTGCACGAGTCGCCGGCCTATCTGAAAATGAAAGAAGAAGGCAAAACCTCGAAAGCACCGATCCGCGAATCCTTCGGCAAATGGGAAAACCTCAAAGTCGTGCTGATCGCCCTGTTCAGCATCAACGCCGGGCAAGCGGTGACCTTCTACGCGGCACAGTTCTACGTGCTGTTCTTCCTCACCCAGTTCCTGAAAATGGACCCTGCGCTGGCCAACACGTTACTGATTATCAGCGTGGTGATCGGCGCGCCGTTCTTCATTTTCTTCGGTTGGCTGTCGGACAAGGTCGGGCGCAAACCGGTGCTGATGCTCGGCCTGCTGCTGGCGACGGTGCTGTACTTCCCGATCTTCAAATCTCTGGCACATTACGCCAACCCGGCGATCGATCAGGCCAGCCGTCAGGCGCCAATCACGGTGCTGGCCGACCCTGCAACCTGCACCTTCCAGTTCGACCCGGTGGGCAAGGCGAAATTTGACAGCCCGTGCGACAAGGTCAAAACCTTCCTGGTCAAACAAGGCCTGCCCTACTCCAGCGCCGCCGCACCGGCCGGCAGTGCCGTACAAGTCAGTGTTGGCGACGTGAAACTCGATGGTTACGACGAGGCCGCGCTGCGCGGCGCAATCACCCTCGCCGGTTATCCGCAACAGGCTGATGCGCAGCAGACCAACAAGCCGATGATCGTCGCCCTGATCGTGGCGCTGATCATCATCTCCGCCATGTGCTACGGCCCGTTGGCGGCGCTGATGGTCGAACTGTTCCCGACCCGCATCCGCTACACCTCGATGTCACTGCCGTACCACATTGGCAACGGCTGGTTCGGCGGGTTTCTGCCAACGGTGTCGTTTGCGTTGGTGGTGTACACCGGGGATATTTTTTATGGGCTGTGGTACCCGGTGCTGATTACCGGGGTAAGCCTGGTGGTGGGGATGATCTTTTTGCGGGGGACGAAGAATATCGATCTCGACAAGAACTGAACCAGTACCCGCGCGCTCCACATCGGTGGTGGGAGGCAAACACTCTCACCGCTGATACAGTCAAATACCTCCTCCCGCCCAAGCGCATCGAATGGCGGCGAAAACTTCTCTCGCAATGCCCTTCGCATTGTCCAAATCTCGTCTACGATAAATCACACAATAAAGCCCTGCGACGCAGAAAAGCGTTCGTGACGTGGGGGATCATGCCTCTTGGATTGAGGACACTCCCATGCCCGCCACACGCTTTGCCCTGCCTGACACCACCATCACACTCGACGCCCGTCCAGACCGCCTCGACCTTCGCGACCGGATTTTCACTGCCCGCGTGCAATCGCTGCCGGCATCCTTCCCGTCGGACAAAGATGTCACCGAAAAACTGGCCGATTACCTCAATAGGGGCATGGTGCTCTTCCAGGGAAAAGAAGGTGCCTGCACCGGTTTCGGTCTCTCGGCGGTCATCAATTATCTGTTGTGGCGGCGGGACAGTGAATCGGTGCAAACCAGTCCACGTCAGCTCTACCACTTGGCCAAACTCTATGACGAATGGCCTGGCGAAGACTATTCCGGTTCCAGCTGTCGCGGAGCGTTGAAAGGCTGGCATAAACACGGCGTTTGCGAACAAACCCTGTGGCCCTATACCGTTACCCCGGACGGCACAGTGCCGTCATTCGAAGCCCCTGCCGTTAACTGGGCTGAGGACGCAGTGACGCGCCCCTTGGGCGTCTATTACCGGGTCGAAAAAGACGACATCACCTCCATGATGGCGGCGCTGTATGAAACCGGCGCGCTTTACGTTTCGGCGACGGTGCATGACGGCTGGGCGATCAATTCCAAAGGCGAGGCAAATGCCTTTCAAAGTACCGCGCAATTGCCTGTCATCAAGTGGAAGCCAAAAGCCAAGGGCGGACATGCATTTGCCTTGATCGGCTACACCCACGAAGGTTTCATCGTGCAGAACTCCTGGTCCACTCAATGGGGATTCTCGGGTTTCGCGATTCTGACGTACGAAGACTGGTTGGCCAACGGCACCGATGCCTGGGCCGTCGCACTGGGGGTGCCGATCAAGCACGGTGCGGCCTCGCGCAATGCCAAGCCCTCAAAAACTCAAAGCGATGAGCAATCGGTATTTCGCAATGCCTTGCCTCAATCGAGCGCTAAACGCGAGGGCGTGTCCCTGCTCTCTGCCGACTCGCGCCATCCTGATCGCAAGGGGCCGCCGGCATTGACGACGGATCAGGCTTACGGGATGACCGTCGTCATGGAAAACAATGGCAGCATCGGCCCGCGCCTGACCGATGTCGAAAACGTTCGTGCGGGCGTGGCGCGGATTGTTCGCCAGGCCCCCAAGGCCTGGTATGACAGCCTGCCAGCCGCGCAAAAGCCTAAGGTGCTGCGCATCGCCGTGTTTTCCCATGGCGGACTCAATCGAGAAAAAGACTCCATCGACCGCATATGTGCGATGGCGCCCTACTTCCTCGAAAACGGCATTTATCCGCTCTTCGTCACTTGGCGCACCGGGGTTCTGGAGACCCTGGCAGATATCGTCAAAGACACCTTCCCCGGCTTGTTCCCAGAGGCAGGTGGCTTTGGTGACATATTCAAGGTCATCAAGGACAAAGCCGTGGAGGGGCTCGACCGCACGGTGGAAATGGTCACCAAAAAACTTGGCGGCGACCAATGGAGCCAAATGAAACAAAACGCGGAAGCCGCCTCAATCGCAGGTTTCACTCCGCGCGGCCTGCTCGAAATGGCCGACAACCTGAAAAAACTGGTTGGCGATCTGGGCGCTACTCACATTGAATTGCATCTGATTGGCCACTCCGCAGGCTCGCTGATCAATGGTCACCTTATTCAACTGCTCTGGTCCCGTGGTTTGCCTATTTCGACTTCAACGCTACTGGCACCGGCCTGCACGCTCGACTTCGCCAACCGCACCTATCGCAAAGTCATGGAGAACGGCGGCCTCAAGCGCGAAAACTTCCATTTGCACATCATGTCCGACAAACGTGAACAGGCCGACAACGTCATCCGTGTTTACAACAAGTCGTTGCTCTATCTCGTCTCCCGCTCCTATGAAGAGTTGCAACGCATGCCACTACTCGGCATGGCCAAGAGTCTGGACGGCGCGTACCTGGACTTCAGCAAACCCGATGCTTGCGAATGGAACATCGCCGCTCAGGACATGACGTTGCAATGGAACAACTTCTATTGGAACAACAATGTTCCTTCAGGCTTTGCCGCAACGGGCAACGGCCTTGCCGCCAACTTCGCGCAGACTTTGCACATCTACAACGATGCAAAAATGACCTATGGACCGGGCATCAAGGCCGATACGTCCCACGGTGGCTTTGACAATGACTTGACCGCGATGACCAGAACCTTGAAGACGATCCTCAAGCTCGGCTCCGATGATGTTCTGCACCAGCCAGTGATCGATCTCAATTACTGACCCCAGGAGAATCATCGTGCCGGCTACTCTGATAGCGCCTCTGGGCGCTCAAGAACTGTTACACCGCATCGATATCCCGGCGAAGGAGCCGTGGTGCTCGACACCCGTCATGCTCATCGCCGGCGAACGCTATTTTTTCCGCGCCAGTGGTACCTGGGTCGACTGGAAACAGACGCACGATGCAAATGGTGCAGCGGTGGCGCATCTCAAGCCTTTCCTGCCGTTCCTGCGTTGCAGGGCGCAAGACGCTACGTGGTTCACGCTGATCGGCTCGATCGAAAAGAACCCGCAGAGTTTCTTCGCCATCGGTGATGGCCTGCGCTGGCCGATCGGCTGGGTGGCACCGGCATCCGGTCAACTGAGGTGTTTCGCCAACGATGTGCGGCCAATGTATTTCAACAACCGTGGCGCGATCAGCCTGCAAGTCTGGCGTTAACCCCGCGGCGCCAATCGCGCCGCAGAAGTGCTGAACAGTCTGGACGTAGCAGCACCCTCATGACGTCGTTCGGACCAATGACAGGAACCTGCGAACTATCGGTTCCCATGCGTTTTATCCGATTGAAAAGGACTGCCGACATGAACTACGAAAGTGAAGATGCGTTAGCGAAAATCAATCTGGCGATCTGGCAACACGATCAGCCAGCGCAAAAAGTGGCACCGGGTGCCGCCGCAGGATTTTTCTTCGGCTCAGATGGTGTGGACGTCGTGGCACAGGGTGATTCCTGGTTCGACTATTTACCCGGCGTGGACATCATCAAGTGGCTGAAACTGACGTCCGGCTACAAGATCAAGAGCTTCGCCACCGGCGGCGACACCTTGGAAAACATGGTGTACGGCACAGAGATCAAGGAAGGCTCGTGGACGCGCAAACCGGTGGAATTCGCCGATGTACTGGCGGAAATAAAAAGCACCAAACCGGCATTTTTCCTGTTCTCCGCCGGGGGCAATGACATCGCCGGCGATGAGTTTGGGTCCTTCCTGAATCACGCCGATTCCTCGCCGCCATCCTTGCTTCGCACCGCTTACGTCAATGACACCATCGACCGGGTGTTTCGCGGCGGTTATGAGGACATGATCAAGCGGGTCAAAGCCGTCAGCCCCAAGACCAGGATCATTTTCCACGGTTATGGTCGCGCCATTCCCACTGGAAAAGGTGTGATCAATTTCGGCACCTATCGATTCATCGGACCGTGGATCCGCCCCTCTCTGACGCGCAAGAACATCATGGACCCGCAAGTACAACGCAAGATCGTCGCGGACTTCATCGACCAGTTCAATGACATGCTCAAATCCGTTGCCGATAGTAATCCGGACGTTCACTTCCTGGACTTGCGCGACCTGATCAAAGACGAAGACTGGATCAACGAACTGCACCTCAATGCCTTGGCCTACAAACGCATGGCCGCCGTTTTCGAGAAGAAGATGGACTCGCTACTTACGCCAAAACTTTCGGCCGTCATGAGCGACGCCAAAGCAAGTGCAATGGCGTCATTCCAGCTACTCGACCAATCACTGGCTGCCTCGCAGTCAGGCCTGCCGGCTCCCGCCCAGGCACATTGGGCACCAGCGCTGACGCAACCAGTGGTCAAGCACACCAATCGCACCCGCAAAGCGGCCCCGGCCAAAGCCAAGCCCGCAGCCAAACGTAAGGGCAAGTAATCCTCAGCCCGCCGCCGTTCACGGATAGGCGGGCTGTTTCCTTCAGGCATCAGCCCTTATCACCTCAAACTTCACCTGATCCGGATAAAACGCCACATAGTCGCGGATCGGCGCCACCGAGACTTTTGGATTCTCGTAAGTCCACACCGCATTCGCCCCCTCATGCCCCGGCACCTGCAGGCTGAAGTAATTGGCGTCGCCCTTGTACGGGCAATAACTGGTGTGGTCGGTGCGGGCGAAGTACTTTTCGTCGATGTCCTCGCGAGGGACATAGTAAACGGGCGGGTAGTTAGCTTCGTTGAGAATCATCGCGTGGGAGGATGCGGCGACCTGAATGCCGTGGAATTTCACCAGCAGGCAACCTGTAAGTTGTTCGAGGGCGATGACGGGGCTGGGGCCGGAGCTTTTCATGGGTTTCTCCTGAATACGGCAAAGAGACCGGTTCAGGTATAGCCCATGTGTTCTGGTCATGCGGGGTTCGCAGCCGAACGGCTAAATAGTCCATCAGCCCAGCGCTCTCCCGGAGGGAGAGGCAGCCTACAGAGGTGTCTTTCGCCCTGCATCGACCTGTAAGAGCTGTTTCGACTATGGATTCAGCAAAGCACTTACAGGTCGATGTGTTTCTCCAGCATCCCCCATTCAGGCCCCTCTCCTCTGGGAGAGGGTTAGGGTGAGGGCAACGGTTTCAGGCATCAAACAACAATATCCGTCACCACCGCCTGCCCCACTACACCCACGGCAAAATCGACCTGCCCTTGCCCCGTCAAATCAACCAGCAGTCCGGTCTGACCGCTCTGCGCGTAGTAAGTCAGGATCGCATCGCCCGCCTGGCCAGTGAAACTGCTGACGAAGTTCAACGTGGCCGCACCACTCGCAAACTCGGTGATGCCCGAGAGGTCGATCTTGTCCAGGCCGCTTTTGAAATCCATGATCCAGTCCGGCTGGTTATTGGTCGAATCGCTGGCAGCGCCGAACACGAAAGTGTCCGCACCCGCGCCGCCCAACAGCGTATCGCCACCACCGCCACCGTAAAGGATGTCGTTTCCAGCACCGCCAAACAGATAGTTCGCAGCCCCGTTACCGATCAGCAGGTCATTGCCCGAACCGCCAACGGCTTTTTCCACAGTCACACCGTAAGCGATCGAAACGTTGCCCACCAATCCTCCGACATCGGAGAACGAACCTTCATTGAGGTTGATTTTCTGGTTCTGGGTGAAACCGGAGAAGTTCAGCGTGTCATCGCCGCCACCGTCCCACACCGAGAACACCAGTTTCGACGATGCCGATGTCGCGCTGTAGAAATCACGCCCAGTGTTGGAGTAGAAACCGTACGTGGTGTTATCGGCGCGGGTCTCATAGTTGGCACCGTACAGTTTCTGCACGGCAACAATGTCGTCCATCAATGGCGCAGAAGCGTAGGCACCGCTGCCATCCTTGGTGAAGTCCTGCTCGGTGTTGGTTTCACTCCAATAGCTCATCAGGCTATAGCCGCGGGTATCTTCGGCGTATTTGGCGTCGGCGTAAGTCGGGTTGCCATTGCCGGCGTTGTAGGCGCCCGGGTGCGACAGGCCGAGGGTGTGACCGATTTCGTGGGTCAGGGTCTGGCGCCCGTAGTTGCCGGTGTCCGGGGTTTTGTTGACCTGATACTGGTTGTTGATCAGATACCACGATTGACCGTCATAGCTGCCGCCGCTCGGCAGGTAAGCGAATGCGGCGCCACCGGTGCTGACGTCGTAATTGCCGAACGTCATGTGGCCGTCGCCGCCCTTGCCTTCGGTGAAAGTGACGTTGGCGACGTCGGCCCAGGACTGCATGGCCAGCACGGCCTGGGCTTTCTGCTGGGCACTGAACTCGCCGAAATTGCCAAGATTCGGGTTGTAGTTCGCTGGTTTTTCAGTGAGGAAGGTGTAGCTGAGGTCAATCTTGCCGTCAGCGTTCTTATCGCCCCACGACAGGCCCTTGCGCAGGATTTCGTCAGCGGCTTGATCGGCGGTGAACGAGGGTTTGCCGTTGATCAGCCCGACGCCGCGGTCGTACAGGTGGCTGAAGGTGTCGATCTGGTCGTAGGCGCTGCTGGTTTTGGTTTTGGCTTGAGCCATGGATGGACTTCCTTGTTTCAGAGTAGTCAGTGTCGACAGACCACGGCGATCTTCTGGCGAGATCGTCCTGTCACTCGCGTTGTTGAATCGCCGAAAAACCTGACACAGGCACACACAGGGCGCTAATCAATTTTTCGATAGTGCCTGCCCCGCCCCCGGAATGTCCGTAATTTCCCGCAATCCTTTTTATCTGTATATCCATACAGATAAAAGTTGCCCCGGGGCGTAAGTGCGGCCATTCTGTGCACCTGTCCGGACATTGATCGACGTGGTGGTTATGCGGCTGTACCTCTGTGAAAAACCTTCCCAGGCCAAAGACATTGCGGCCGTACTCGGTGCCAAACGCCGGGGCGACGGCTGCTGGCTGGGAACAGACGTCACGGTGACCTGGTGCATCGGCCACTTGCTGGAAACCGCGCCGCCGGATGCCTACGACGCACGATACAAGCGCTGGGTGCTCGCGGATCTACCGATCATTCCGGACAAATGGAAAATGACCGTCAAGCCGCGTACCGCCAGCCAGTACAAAGCAGTCAAACGCCTGCTCGGCGAGGCCAGCGAACTGATAATCGCCACCGACGCCGACCGTGAGGGCGAGATGATTGCCCGGGAACTGGTCGAGCATTGCCGCTATCGCGGGCCGATCCGCCGCTTGTGGCTGTCGGCACTGGATGAGGCGTCGATCCGCAAAGCCTTGGCCGCATTGAAGCCCGGCGCCGAGACGTTCAGCCTGTATCACTCGGCACTGGGTCGCTCCCGCGCAGACTGGCTGATCGGCATGAACATGAGTCGCTTGTTCACCCTGCTCGGTCGGCAGTCGGGTTATCAAGGTGTGTTGCCGGTCGGTCGAGTACAAACGCCGACATTGCGCCTGGTGGTGGATCGCGATCGCAGCATTGCCGATTTCGTGCCGGTGCCGTTTTGGGCCATCGATGTGCAAATGCAGCACGATGGCACACCGTTTACCGCCCAATGGCGCGCGCCCTCTGATGTTTGTGACGATCAGGACCGCTGCCTGAATCAGGCGCTGGCGCAACAAGCGGCCGCCGCGATCAGCAGCTCCGCCACGGCCAGGGTTGTCAAACTACGCACCGAGCGTATGCGTGAAGTGGCGCCCCTACCCTTCGACCTCGGCACCTTGCAGGAAGTCTGCTCGAAGAAACTTGGCCTCGGTGCGCAGGAAACCCTCGACATCGCCCAGGCACTCTACGAAACCTACAAAGTCGTGACCTATCCGCGCAGCGATTGCGGTTTTCTGCCGCTGAGCCAGCACGGTGAGGCGCCGGGGATTCTCGCTGCGCTGCGTCAAGCCGACCCGAGCCTTGAAGCGCTGCAAGGCTTTCTTGAGCCGCAACGCCGTTCCCGGGCGTGGAACGACGCCAAGGTCACCGCGCACCATGGCATCATCCCCACCGCTGCGGCAAAGAACCTTGAACGCCTGACGGGCAAGCACCGCGCGGTCTACACGCTGATCCGCGCGCGGTATCTGGCGCAGTTCCTGCCCAACCACGAATACGACCGCACCCAGGCTGATTTCGATTGCGCCGGTGAAGCGTTGCGTGCGGTCGGTAAACAGATCATCGAACCGGGCTGGAAGCGCGCATTGCCCGAAGCACTGGCGCCGGCCAAGGGCCGTGAAGCGCCGGCACCGCAAACCTTGCCGGCACTGAGCCAAGGTATCGATTGCGCCGTCGCCGATGTGAAACTCAAGGATTTGTGGACGCAGCCGCCCAAGCCCTACACCGAAGGCGATCTCATCAAGGCGATGAAGAACGTTGCCAAACTGGTGGAAGATCCGCTGCTCAAACAGAAACTCAAGGACACCACCGGCATCGGCACTGAAGCCACCCGTGCGTCGATCATTCAGGGTTTGCTCGATCGTGGTTATCTGGTCAAAAACGGCAAGGCACTCGCGGCAACACCGGCGGCGTTCAGTTTGATCGACGCAGTGCCCCGAGCGATTGCCGACCCCGGCACCACGGCGATCTGGGAGCAGGCGCTGGACATGGTGCAGAGCGGTGAGATGAGTCTGGAAGAATTCGTCACCAAACAAGCGGCGTGGATGAGCAAGCAGGTGACTCGCTGTTCCGGTCTGAGCATGACAATCAGCGGCCCGCCGCCTGCCGGCAAGGCGGCTACGCCGTGGAAGAACAAGCGCAAATCGACGCGCAGCAAATCAACCGGCACAACCAAACGCACGGCAAAACCGGCGGCCAAAAAGTAAACGCGCTACTGTTCCTGAAAGGTTCATCACCCACAGGAACACAGAACATGCCTGATATCGAACTGTATCCCGCCCAGCGTGATGAACTGCAAATCATCGAAAACCTGATGCAGTTTTACCTGTACGACTTCAGCGAATGGCTGCCGTTGAAGCTGGCCGAGCATGGCTTCTTCTCCATCCAGCCGAAAGACGATTACTGGCGCCACCCGGCCACCCAACCCTTTCTGATCCGCGTCGATGGCGAACTCGCCGGTTTCGTTACGGTAGACAATGAAACCCACATCGACGGCGCCGAATTCAACATCGGCTACTTCTTCGTAACCCGACGCCTGCGTGGCCAAGGCGTCGCGCAGTTTGTCGTCTCTGCCCTCTTGAGCCAAATCCCCGGTCGGTGGCAGATTTTCCATATCGACGCCAACCTGCCTGCACAGTGCTTCTGGACCAGGCTGATACCGCAATTGGCCGGCGGCGCATTCACCTTGAGCCACCGCGTTGTTGACGGCTATCCATGCACGTTCTACAGCCTGCGCAGCCCCGTTTCCATTGCCTGAACGGATCCGTTCTCATTCCAAAACAGCTTTGTCCGACAATATGTAGTGCTCAAAAATAATCACTACAAAACCGTTGACGGCGTCGTTTTGCTTTTGCATGATGAAGACGTTCCCCGATCGGGAACACGGGTAACACGCTTGAGCAAACTCGTCTGACCGCCGAGTTGTTTTTTCCGGATACACGCTGCCCACAAGGCAGATTGAAGAAGCTGACCTGGCCTGAACGTCCAGTACAAGGACGAGAAACGCTGGCGAAAATTCTCAAGACGCTTGTGGTCGACGCTGAAAACGTCGGCAAGGGGCCTCCCGGTTTTCGCTGCTTCTCCTCGTTGTGACGCTATTGCGTAGCAGTTATTCAACACGACTACATGCAACAGATGCACGACCCCGCACTTCACACGGGCGACCGCTGACGTCCTGGTTTCGGTGCCAGGGATCAACTAACCGATGGGCTACCTGTATTAGCGAACCAACTTAGAAAGATCACCAAACTGGTCAAGGGGCAAAATCATGAATCTGAACAATCAACCTACTATCGAAGAACTGGCTCGTATGTTCGCTGCGCAAAAAGACAGCCTCGACAGCCATATTCTGTGGATCAGCAAGTCGGGCCAGGTGCATATCGACTGCCTGGCGCCCCACGCTGGCGAAGAAGAGTTCGACCGCAACAATCAGAACCTGCTGGCCCGCCTGAAGATGTACCGCCGCGGCCACGGTTATGTCGGCAAGAAAGCCGCGGCCGACAAGGACTTCATCGGTAATGTTCTGCAAACGCTGAAAAACGCGTGGGACTCGATGCAGAACAAGAATGAAGTTCGGGTGATTGATCGGTTCTGCTAAGCCACAACTTCAATAGATAAAGGCCTGCTCACTTGATAAGGAGCAGGCCTTTTTTGTGTAAGGCGGGGGTTTTGTAATGTGAGTTAGATCTAACCCCCTCACCCCAGCCCTCTCCCCCAAGGGGGCGAGGGGGAAAGGGAGCAGATCGGCGTTGTTCGTTTGATCTACATTCAACTTGAATATTTCAGGTGGACGCATTAACTACAAACACCTCGATCAGTCCCCACTCCCTCCGGGAGAGGGTTAGGGTGAGGGGCTTCCCATGCCCAACACCAGTTCCACAAACGCCACCGCCGCCGCACTGTGATAATTATTCTTGCGCCGCAACAACGCCGCCCCGCGCTGCGGCACTTCGCTTTCAACCTGCAATCGGCGCAACGCCCGATCCTCAGTCGCAATCGCCTCCGGCAACATCGTCGCCATCGGCGAATGCCGCACCACCTCCAGCAACGTACTGACCGAATTCACTTCAATGCGCACCTTGGGCGTGATGCCGTGCTGACGGAAATACTCATCCACCGATAACCGCGTGATGAAATCCGGCGCCAGCAGGGCAAAGTCCAGTTGCGCGATGTCGTCCGCCGTCAGCATCGAAGTGCTGTCGTACAACGGGTGCTCGCGCCCGACCATGATTCCCAAAACTTCGGTGAAGGCCGGAATGCACTCGATATCTGCATTGCGTACCGGTGTGAAGGCAATGGCGATATCCAGCGAGTCATTCGCCAAACCCGCCTCGATGTCGTCCATCGAAAGCTCGAAGATTTCCAGATGAATCCCCGGATATCGCGTCGTGTAGTCGCGCACCAGCGGCCCGACCAGATACGCCATGAACGTCGGCGTCATGGCCAGGCGCAAGGTGCCACGCGACAGATCTTTCACGTCATGCAGCGCCCGCTTGCCCGCCTCCAACTCCACCAGCACCCGCCGCGCGCATTCGATATAGGCCTCGCCGGCATCGGTCGGTTTGACCGACCGCGAGGTGCGATCGAACAGGTTCACCCCCAGGGTTTCCTCAAGTTGGCGAATCTGTTGTGACAGCGTCGGCTGTGAAACATGCAGCGCCTCGGCCGCGCGGGTGAAGCCGCCGTGATCGGCAACAGCGAGCAGATAACGCAAATGTCTTAACAGCATGAACACACCGTCTATAGGCAGGGCTTATGTGAAGCATTGTATATGGGTCTTGGACGCTATTGATCAATCGGCAGAAGATCAATCCCACACAGCAAGCCAACCCCTGAAAGGAGTGACACCATGCAACAGTCCCACGCCTACAACGACACCAGCCTGGCCCTGACCACCCGCATTCTCGACGCCAAGGCAGGCAAAAATCTGTCGTGGCAGGATCTCACCGACGGCACCGGCCTCAGCCTGGCTTTCGTCACCGCCGCCCTGCTCGGCCAGCATCCACTGCCGCAAAACGCTGCCCAAGTAGTTGCCGACAAACTTGAACTGGATGCAGACGATGTAGCGGCGATGCAGATCATCCCGCTGCGTGGCAGCCTCAGCGGTGTGCCGACCGACCCGACCATCTACCGTTTCCACGAGATGATCCAGATCTACGGCACCACCCTAAAAGCCCTGGTTCATGAGCAATTCGGCGACGGCATCATCAGCGCGATCAACTTCAAACTGGACATCAAGAAAGTCGAAGACCCGGAAGGCGGATCCCGCGCCGTGGTCACCCTCGACGGCAAGTTCCTGCCCCTGCGTCCATTCTGATGTGCCCCGGCCCGCACCGCTCGTGCGGGCCCACCGATCTCCATTGAAGAGGACATGCACATGAAAGCCCTGATCGACGGTTTCCTGAAGTTCCAGAACGAAGCCTTCCCGCAACGCACCGAACTGTTCAAACACCTGGCGACCACCCAGCAGCCGGGTACGTTGTTCATTACCTGTTCCGACAGCCGTGTCGTGCCGGAACTGCTGACCCAGCAGGAACCCGGCGAGCTGTTTGTGATCCGCAATGCCGGCAATATCGTGCCGTCTTACAGCCCGCATCCGGGTGGGGTTTCGGCGACGGTGGAATACGCCGTGGCGGTGCTCGGCGTGACCGACATTGTGATCTGCGGCCATTCGGACTGCGGTGCGATGACGGCGATTGCTAAATGCAAATGCATGGATCACCTGCCCGCCGTCAGCGGTTGGCTGCAGCATGCCGAGTCAGCGAAAGTAGTGAATGAGGCGCGGCCGCATGCCAATGACGCGGCGAAATTGAGTTCGATGGTGCGCGAAAACGTGATCGCGCAACTGGCGAATATCCAGACCCATCCGAGCGTGCGCCTGGCGCAGGAGAAAGGCTTGCTGAATTTGCATGGCTGGGTGTACGACATCGAGACTGGCTCGATCGATGCGCTGTCCTCTGATCGCCGCACCTTTGTGCCGCTGGCCGAGCAACCGGCGGTTTGTGCAGTTCAAGCAAAAGCCGCCTGAACAGACGATGATGAACCCTGTGGCGAGGGGATTTATCCCCGCTGGGGCGCGCAGCAGCCCCATCGGGGCGGTGCGACGTTTCGCTAAATCCCCTCGCCACAAGGACGATGATCGGCTCCTCTAGCGTTCTACCGTCAGGTCGACTTGAGTCATACGACTGCGAACAGTAAAGACCCCATCCCCCGAAAGAATCGCACTGCGTGCAAACAACCGCCCGCTTTCCCAGTTCGAAAGCCCCAGTTCTGGCTTGTTCAAGGCGTATTGGCCATCGACCCAACGGGTAATGCCATTGCCCACGAACGGCGCGTTGACCGCGTTGTAAAAGCGTTCCTGAACCTGCGCATTTTCGCTGATCAGCGACACGGTAAATTGCGGGCTATAACGGTTGAACAGCGCAATCGCCTGATCCAGATCGTCAACGATCATCAGGCTGACTTCCGGCGTTTCTTCCCATTCCCACTCGCGGCCCAACGCAGATTCCGCCAACAGTTCGGCCAGCGCTTCAGTCTGATAACCCTCGGCACGATAAACCTGCACCGTCGCGTTCTGCCATTCAGTCGGCAGGCAATTTTCACTGCCTTCGACGATGTGCAACTTGCAGCCCTGCCCGCGCGCGGTGCCGGCCTGTTGCAGTGCATCAAGGAACAGCGGCACCAGCTCAGCAGCACGTTCGCGCTGAATCAGGCAAACGTTCAGGGTGTTGCAGACCTTGCGATCCAGCGAATTGCGCACCACTGCCGCGAAGCGCTGAGCGTCAGCATCACGATCGGCAATCAGCCACGCGCCACCGGTGCCGTGCAGGCTGACCGCAGTGCCCGCCTGCTGCGCAATGCTGCCCAATTGACTGACCGCACGCCCCGACCCGCGAGCCACTGCCAGCGACAGACGCCGGTCGGCAAACATCGCCCAGCCCGCCGCGTGATTGACGCTCTCCACCAACGACACAGCGCCCGCCGGAAGACCCGCCGCAGCCAGCGCCGGGTTCAAGGCGTGAGTGACGATGGCTTGCGCCGTGCCCAACGCATCACTGCCAATGCGCAGCACCGCAGTGTTGCCGGTGCGCAATACACCGGCAGCATCGGCAAATACATTCGGGCGACCTTCGAAGACAAACGCGACAATGCCCAGCGGCGAGACTACTTGCTCGACCTTCCAGCCGTCGTGCTCGACACAACTGATGACTTTGCCACGCGTCGGCGGCGCATCACGCCAGGCTTGCAGACCGGCAATCATGTCGCGGCGCATGCGCTCATCGGCGAACAATCGCGTGGTGGAGCGCCCGCGAGCCTTGGCGCGTTCGATATCGGCGAGGTTGGCGGCTTCGATCTGCACCCAGCAATCGGCGGTTTGCAGACGTTGCGCGAACAGATCAAAGAATTGGCTAATCGCCTCGTCGGACACCGCCGACAATGCGCTAAACGCCGCAGCCGCACGCTCAATCGCCACAGCCGCCGCTTGTTGATCCACCACCGGAATCAGCAATAACTCGCCACTCACCTGCTCCACCAACAGGTGGTCACCGGGCTGAAAACGCGCGGCCAGTTCGGCGCTGACCACGGTGACGCGGTTACCAGCGAAAGGGATCGGCGTGCCAGCGACTAGACGTTCGAGCGCAAAAGACATGAAGCGGATTCACCATGCAGAGGGCGGTCGGAAAATGTAGCGGATTCTGCAATGAAACACACCCTATTCAAACACCACGGACTCTGTGGGAGCTGGCTTGCCAGCGATGAGGCCGGCACATTCAAAATTGATGTTGCCTGATCCGCCGCCATCGCTGGCAAGCCAGCTCCCACAGGTTTTTTCAGCGTTCGTGCTATAGGGTTAAAACACCGACCAGCCAATCCGCGAACTGAGCATCTCCAGCGCCGCCATGCCCGCCAGTGAATTACCCGCGGCATTCAGCTCAGGCGACCACACGCACACCGTGAATTGCCCCGGCACTACCGCGACGATCCCGCCGCCGACACCACTTTTGCCCGGCAGACCGACGCGATAGGCGAAGTTACCCGCCTCGTCGTACAAACCGCTGGTGGCCATGATCGAGTTGACCTGTTGGGTCTGGCGAGGCGTGAGGATCTGTTCGCCGCTGTGCTTGCAATAGCCGTCATTGGCCAGAAAGCAGAACGCCCGGGCCAGATCGATGCAGTTCATGCGCAGGGCGCAATGGCTGAAGTAACTGCGCAGCACCGTTTCGACGTCGTTGTGGAAGTTGCCAAAGGACTGCATCAGGTAAGCCATCGCCGCGTTGCGTGCGCGGTGCTGGTATTCGGAGTCGGCGACTTTGCCGTCGATCATGATCTGCGGGTTGCCCGACAGACGCCGGACGAAGTCACGCATCGACAGGGTTGGTGCGGCAAAACGCGACTGATTGATGTCGCAGATCACTAACGCGCCGGCGTTGATGAACGGGTTACGCGGGCGCCCGCGCTCGAATTCCAGCTGCACCAACGAGTTGAACGGCTGACCGGACGGCTCATGGCCAAGGCGTTCCCAGATCGCTTCGCCGGAATGATCGATGGCCTGCACCAGGCTGAATACCTTGGAAATACTCTGCACCGAGAACGGCGTCTCGGCGTCGCCGGCGCAATACATCTCGCCGTCATTGCCATACACGGCGATGCCCAGGGGCTTGGCCGGCACGGTGCCGAGGGCGGGAATATAGTCAGCCACCTTGCCCTGCCCGATCAGCGGCCGGACAGCGTCAAGGATCTCGTTCAACAGCGCTTGCATGCCGGGTTCCGAAGTCTCGCCCCATGGGATTGCGGGGACACAGGGGCTAGACGCTGCGGGCGCGTTTGGAATCACACCGGCCAGTGCCCGCGACAGCGTTAATCCAGATGCGCCCAGGTCATCCGAAACGACGCCCCGCCCCACGGTGAATCACCGACTTCAACCTGACCGCCATGGGACTGCGACACCCGCCGTACCAGCGCCAACCCCAAGCCAAAACCACCGGTGCGCCGATCACGACTTGCATCGAGCCGCGAGAACGGTTCGAAAATCTTCTCGCGACCATGCACCGGCACACCCGGCCCGTCATCGTTGACCCGCACTTCGTAATAATCTCCGGTTCGCACCAGCGTCACTTCCACGCGCTGCTCGGCATAGCGAATGGCATTGCGCAGCAGATTGATCACCGCCCGCGCCATGAAGCGCGGCTCGATGCGCACCGTGTCGAGCCGGCAATCACCAATCAACAACTGCACACCCGCTGCTTCCGCTTCCAGCGCCACGCTGCCGACCACGCTATCGAGCCAATTGGCCGCTTGGATGTTCTCGCGTTTGATCACCGTCGCACCCCGTTCAAGGCTGGCGTAGGTGAGCAGTTCTGAAACCATTTCCTCCAGCTCGCCAAGGTCGGCGTACATGTCGGCAATCAGTTCGCGGTTCTGGCTGGCGTCCGGCGACTGCTTGAGCTGGTCGAGTTCGAACGACAGCCGCGCAATTGGCGTGCGCAACTCATGGGAGACGGCGTTGGTCAGTTCGCGCTGATTGGCGATCAAGCCTTCGATGCGCGCCGCCATCAGGTTGAAGTGCTCGGCCAGATCACGGATGTTCGAGCGCTTGGACAACTGAATGCGCGCCGACAAATCGTTGTCGCCGAAACGCTCCGCCGCCAGGCGCAGCTTCTCCAGGTCACGCCAGTGCGGGCGCACCCAGAAAAACAGGACGATGCCGATCAACACCGCCAGCATCCCGTAAGCCGCCGCGATGTAGAACGGCATCAGGCTCGGTTCCGGCGGGAGCTTGATGCTGAGCACCTGCGAACCACCGTCGATATTGCTGATGAATTGCGTGTAGTTGTCGCGAATCACCAACATATTTTGCGCTAACTGGGCTTTTTCCTCTGGCGTCAGAGCCAGTTGATCGGCCTCGACCAGTTTCAGTGTCAGACCGTAATGTGGCCGCAAGCTCTCCAGTCGCTGCTCGCGATCGGCGCCTTGGCGTCCGCGCAAATGGTCCACCAACGACCACGCCTGACCGCGCACCGCCTCGCGGTTGTAGGCCTGCATCTGGTTGTCGAGCAACGCGTTGAAGGTGTGTTCGACCGTCTGCAACGCCAGCACCAGACCGACCGTCATCACCAGAAACAGCCCGAGGAATAACCGTAGCATCTACAACTCCCACGCAAACGGATTGAACAGATAACCCTTGCCCCAAACGGTCTTGATGCATACCGGTTCGCGGGGGTTGTCCTTGAGCTTGTTGCGCAATTTGCTGATGTACACGTCGACGCTGCGATTAAGCCCATCAAAGGCAATGCCGCGCATGCGATTGAGGATGTCATCGCGCGACAGCGTATTGCCGGCGGCACTGGCCAGCAGCCACAGCAGCTCGAACTCCATGGTGGTCAAATCGATGATCTCGCCCGCCAATCGCACTTCACGGCAACTGCGATCGATGCTCAACTGACCGAATTCAAGAAAATGCACCACGCCGCTGTCCGGCACCTGCCGGCGCTGCAACGCGCGCAATCGAGCCAGCAGCACCGGCGGTTTGATCGGTTTGATCACGTAGTCATCAGCACCGGACTCCAGGCCCAGAATATGATCGAGGTCGTCTTCCTTGGCCGTCAGGATGACAATCGGCGTGTCCGATACACTGCGTATTTCGCGGCACACGTGCAGACCGCTCTGCCCCGGTAGCATCAAGTCGAGTACCACGACTTTGGGCCTGAATTCCAGAAAAGCAGCCACGGCCAGATCTCCGCGATGCACCGTGCGCACCTCGTAGCCGTGTTGTTCGAGGAAGTGTGCGATCAGCGCGGCGAGGCGTTCATCGTCTTCCACCAGCAGGACTTTGCCAAAACCCAGGTTATCCATAACGACCATTAGCCAATCATCTGTGAAGTGGGCGGCATTATGGCGGCAATCAGGAGCAAGACGTTTATCGCAGGCAGCAAAAACCGGCCGCGTGGGCCGGTTTTCGGTGATGTTTCATACTCTTAAGAGTTTTTAACAGTTTTTGTGTACATGGCTACGCAGTGACGGGCACACCGCTGTGGAAACGGAATTCCTCATCCGGCGATTCGATCAGCTCTTGCTCGGCGGCCCGCACTCTCACGATCACCTGCTCAACGTCCTTGGCATCACCGTATTGATACGCCAGTTTCAGATAACCCTGGAAATGCCGTGCTTCGCTTTTCAACAGACCGAAGTAGAACTTGCCGAGTTCTTCGTCCAAATGCGGCACCAGTGCTTCGAAACGCTCGCAACTGCGCGCTTCGATAAACGCGCCGACCACCAGCGTATCCACCAGCTTCACCGGCTCGTGGCTGCGCACCACTTTGCGCAGGCTCGAAGCGTAGCGGCCGGCGTGGAGCTGGCGCAGTTCGATCTTGCGGCGTTTCATCAGGCGCATGACTTGTTCGTGGTGCACCAGTTCTTCCCGGGCCAGACGCGACATCATGTTGATCAGGTCGACGTGGGAATGGTACTTGGCTATCAGGCTCAGCGCGGTGCTGGCAGCCTTGAACTCGCAGTTCTTGTGGTCGATCAGCAGGGTTTCCTGATCGGCCAGTGCGGCCTGGACCCACGCGTCGGGTGTGCGGCAGCCAAGGAATTCGTGGATTTCGGGAAGGATCATGGGGCTCACGGTAAAAGGTGTTCGAGCGAAGGGCGCCGATTATACCGGCCTGTGGGCAGACCACCAGCGGCTGGCGTTGATATGCATCAAGTCGCAGGTGTTCAAGCAGCAACTATAGTTGTGCAACGCCGTGCCTTTTCTTTGCTGGAGACTCCGCTCATGCAAGCCATTCGCAGCATTCTGGTGGTCATCGAACCCGAACATTCGGAAAGCCTGGCGCTCAAGCGCGCCAAACTGATCGCCGGCGTGACCCAGGCCCATTTGCACCTGCTGGTATGCGACAAGAAGCACGATCACGCAGGCATGCTCAGCGTGCTCAAGACCGCGTTGCTGGCGGAGGGCTACAGCGTGACCACCGAACAGGCGTGGAACGAGAGCCTGCACGAAACCATCATCGATGTGCAGCAGGCCGAAGGTTGCGGGCTGGTAATCAAGCAGCATTTCCCCGACAGCACATTGAAAAAAGCGTTGCTGACGCCCGCCGACTGGAAGCTGCTGCGTCACTGCCCTACCCCGGTGCTGCTGGTGAAAACCTCAGGATCGTGGAAGGACAAGGTGATTCTGGCGGCTATCGACGTCGGCAATGCCGATGGTGAGCATCGGCATTTGCACACGACGATCATCGATCACGGCTTTGACATCGCCAGCCTGGCCAAGGCGCATCTGCATGTGATCAGCGCCCATCCTTCGCCGATGCTGTCGGCGGCAGACCCGACGTTGCAGCTCAGCGAAACCATTGCAGCGCGGTATCGCGAACAATGCCGGGCGTTTCAGGCCGAGTTCGACGTTGATGACGCGCACCTGCACATCGAGGAAGGTCCTGCGGATGTGTTAATTCCGTTTATGGCGCACAAGCTGCAGGCGGCAGTCACGGTAATTGGCACCGTGGCACGGACCGGTTTGTCAGGGGCGTTGATTGGCAATACGGCCGAAGTGATATTGGATGCGCTGGAAAGCGATGTTCTGGTGCTCAAGCCGCAGGAGGTTGAGGATCATTTGGTCGAGTTGACGGTGAAGCAATAGGGGGGGCGTTGATTGTCAGAACAGCCTCGCTGGCAAGCCAGACTCCCACAGGGATTGCGGTGCTTTCGGCACCACACTTAACCGGTGGGAACTGGCTCGCAAGGGTAGCGGGGCCTGGCAAATCGCGAGCGGGCTCACTCCCAAAGGGGATTTACTCAGGGTTCGATCAGGTACTGGAAGCCGCCGAAGATCATCCGCTGCCCATCAAATGGCATCGGGTTGACGTCCGGTTGCATGCGCGGGTCTTCCATCATTTTCGCCATGCCGGTATCGCGGGTGGCCTTGTCGGGCCAGATCAGCCAGCCGGACGCGACGGTTTCACCTTCCTTGAGTTTTACCGCCATGGGAAACGAGGTGAGCTTGCCGTCCGGCACGTCATCGCCCCAGCACTCGACCACGCTCAGGGCGCCGTATTCCTTGAAGATTGCTGCTGCGATTGCGGCGTGCTTTTTGTACTGTTCACGATTGGCAGTGGGGACCGGCGCAACAAAAATATCGATATAAGCCATGATCATTCTCCTGGGACGTTGGGTTCGATCTGCTGAGTAGTCGATTCCGGTGGACGCCATTCGACACGATTCGCCCCAAACCCGACCGACGGCTCTTCGCCCGCACCCAAGTTGCGCTCGACCTGCCCCGCCATGTGCAGCGTGCCGGCCATCACGCCAGTGGTCGGGTTCTGCACCAGTTTCAGCCAGGCCTTATCAAAGGTGTTGCCCAGGCTGCTGCGGATCAGCGCCTCACTGTCCGGCCGGTCGTTAGCCTGGAGGATCGCGCGAATGCCCATCACCCCGACGGAAATCATCGCCCCGGCCAGTTTGCCCGCCGCTGCGGCCACTGCGCTGGCGGCACCGCGCGGGGCCATTTCCGCCTCCATTCGCTGACTCGCGCGCTTGGCGACGGGCGCCATGCCGGCGTCGGTCGACGCAATGCCTTTGGCGCCGCCGTCGTTGTGAATTTTGTCGATCAAAGCGGCGTAGGCAGGCAGCGTATTCAACGGTTCGGTGCTGATCACCTTGTAAAGCGAGGCATCTCGCGCCGGCGGCGGCCCGAGGGCAATGGCCGGGATCTTCTGCAAGCGACCGTTGAGCTGGGCAACCGGCACGCCGTGACGCTGGGCGATGAGCGGCATCTGCCGGGCCATCAGCTCAGCGTAGAACGCCGTGGCCTGCCCCAGAATCGCATCCGGATCGACCTCCACCGCCACCGGTACCAGCACTTTTTTCTGATATTGATCAAGCAGATACGTCGCCAGGCGCTTGGCGGAAGCGTCCTGCTCGCCACCGGCGCTGATCGTGTACCAACTGACCTTCATCGACAGCCATTCCTGGGTCCAGTAGCTGCTGAACCAGGGGATGAAATTTTCTTCAGTTTGCTGATAGACGCGGGTGCGCCAATGTTCCATTGAGCCACGGGCGAACAATTTGACCTGCTCGGTGGCTTGTTGCGAAGCGCTGACGATTTCCCGGTCGATCTGTTGCCAGGTCGCGGGCGAAACCACAACGGTCTGCACAGCGATCACCGGAGCCCGGGGCGACGTGCCGCAACCGGCCAACAGAAACAGTGCGGCGACGACCAGCGCACGCAGGTTCACGGTGGGGGGTGTCCTTTAAATAGGGAGGGGGCAGATTTAAGTATAGGTCTGGGTGGTGAGCCGTTTGTCTGGTAGTCCTGTGTGCACATTCCCCTGTGGGAGCGAGCTTGCTCGCGAAAGCAGTTTGTCACTCAGAACACAAATGTTGACTGACCCGCCTCCTTCGCGAGCAAGCTCGCTCCCACATGGTTTTCTACCCACCATCAATGCCGTCGATATTCACCATCGCGACGATTGCCTTCCGTCCACCGCCCACCAAAGGCACGATTGCCCCATCCGAACCACAACGAGGAGTCCACATCATGATTCACACCATCACCCTCTCCGTGAGCTTCCCGGTGTTCGGCAGCAACTACTACGAACAACGTGTCGTG
Source organism: Pseudomonas sp. NPDC098747 (assembly GCF_044760045.1). Classification (NCBI taxonomy): domain Bacteria; kingdom Pseudomonadati; phylum Pseudomonadota; class Gammaproteobacteria; order Pseudomonadales; family Pseudomonadaceae; genus Pseudomonas; species Pseudomonas sp. NPDC098747. The sequence goes on from NZ_JBIWAL010000003.1 coordinate 124,122, forward strand.
CCGCGCAAGGCGCAGACGCTGGTGTTCAACGAAGATTTTGCAGATCTGCTGATGCCCGCCGCCAGCAATCATTTCAGCAATGAAGTGGTCGGCATCAACGATCAGTTCCGTTTTCTGAGCGACATTCTCGCCACCCATTTGCTGGATCTCGAGGCCTCGGTGCCTGCGCGTTCCCGCGTCCAGGCGAGCGCTCATTTTATTTGATGACTGAAGGCCAATGATCGAGGGCGTTCCTTTGCGGGAACGCCCTCTTCAGTTCAATCAATCATCATCCCGATCGCGGTGATAGCGACGGCCATCGCGGCGGTCGTCATCGCGGTCATCCCAGCGCCGGTCATTGTCGTAATAGCGACCATGATCGCGATCACGGTCGTAATGCCGGCCGTGGCGGTGGTCATCATCAAAATCCGCCACACAGCCACCGAGCAATACGGCGGCGGTAACGGTCAGCAGCATCGTTGTAGCGCGCTTCATTCAATACTTCCCTAAAACCAAGGTCTTGACGACGGAATCAGCCACGCTGCCCTCCCCTTCAGGACGCGGTGCGCGCAGCCGTCAATACGACCGGGTAAAACAGGGATGATTCAGTGGCCACTGATGACCGTTTATCGCCTCGCCCGAACTGCCCGAACCGTGGGAGCGAGCCCGATCGCGAAGACGTCGGATCATTCAATCATGAATTTTCAACGCCTCAGAGGATTCATGAGCTGAGCACATAACTCTATAGCGCAAATCCGCAAAAACCTTTTCCTCTCTCCAGCAGTCACTCCTAGAACGAGACTGGCAAACATGCCGGCAAGCCCTTATGGGCCATTCGCAACCCTGCCGCCTGATTGAGAGAAAAAGGAATCGAACCATGCCGATTTCCCGACGTAAATTTTTGATTCTTGGCGCCGTGACCGCGACGGCATTCGCGATGCCGCCGTTTATCAGCCTCAAGGCCTACGCCGCGAACCTGGAGCAACCGGCCATGAATAAAGTGACCCTTCAAGTCAATGGCAAGCCTCAGGCCCTTGAAGTCGACAACCGCACCACTCTGCTCGACGCCCTGCGTGAACACCTGCACCTGACCGGTAGCAAAAAGGGCTGCGACCACGGCCAGTGCGGCGCCTGCACGGTGATCGCCAATGGCCGACGGATCAACTCATGCCTGACGCTGGCGGTGATGCACGAGGGCAGCGAAATCACCACCATTGAAGGCCTCGGCATGCCGGACAACCTGCACCCGATGCAAGCCGCGTTCATCAAGCACGATGGCTATCAATGCGGTTACTGCACGCCGGGGCAGATCTGCTCGGCGGTGGCGGTTATCAAAGAAATCCGCGACGGCATTCCCAGCCACGTCAGCCCCAGCCTGACCGAGTCGCCAAAACTGATTGCATCGGAATTTCAGGAACGCATGAGCGGCAATATCTGCCGCTGTGGCGCTTACTCGAACATCATCGAAGCCATCACTGAAGTCGCGGAGGTGCCGGCATGAGACCGTTCAATTACAGCCGCGCCGATTCTCCCGCCGCCGCTGCGCAAGCGGCGCAGATCGCGGGCGCGAAGTTCATCGCCGGCGGCACCAACCTGCTCGACCTGATGAAACTCGACATCGAAACCCCGCTGCACCTGATCGACGTTAATCACCTTGGCCTGGATCAGATCGAAGCCACACCCGAGGGCGGTTTGCGCATCGGCGCGATGGTGCGCAACACCGATCTGGCGGCCGACGCCCGGGTCAGAAAAGACTATGCCCTGCTCTCCCGCGCCTTGCTGGCCGGCGCTTCCGGCCAGTTGCGCAACATGGCGACCACCGCCGGCAACCTGCTGCAACGCACCCGCTGCCCGTACTTCTACGATACAAATCAGGCTTGCAACAAACGCAATCCGGGCAGTGGCTGTTCGGCGATTGGCGGGGTCACCCGGCAGTTGGGGATCATCGGCGTCAGCGACGCTTGCATCGCCACTCACCCGAGCGACATGGCGATTGCCATGCGCGCGTTCGATGCGCAGATTGAAACGGTGAAACCCGATGGCAGCACCCGCAGCATCGCCATCGCGGATTTTCATCTGTTGCCCGGCAACACGCCGAACATCGAAACCAGCCTCGGCGCCGGCGAATTCATCACGGCGGTGACGTTGCCCGCCCCCGTGGGTGGCACTCACATTTATCACAAGGTGCGTGATCGTTCCTCGTATGCGTTTGCCTTGGTGTCCGTTGGTTTGATCCTGCAAAAGGACGGCAGCGGCCGCGTCGCGGTCGGCGGTATTGCGCCGAAACCGTGGCGCGTGGAAGCGGCTGAAGCGCTTCTGCCCAAGGGCGCGAAAGCCGTCAGCGAACGCCTGCTCGACGGCGCCACGCCGACCCACGACAACCAATTCAAACTGACGCTGGTCGAGCGCACGCTCGGTTCGCTGTTGGCGCAAGCGAGGGATGAAGCATGAAATTCGACACGCCCGCCACCACCAACCCGATCGATCAATTGAAGGTGATCGGCAAGCCGACCGACCGCATCGAAGGCAAGCTCAAAACCTGCGGCCAGGCGCCTTACGCCTACGAGCAACACGAAGCCGTGGCCAATCAGGCCTACGGTTTCATGGTCGGTTCGGCCATCGCCAAGGGTCGCATCAGCCACATCGATCTCGACGCCGCGAAAGCCGCCCCCGGCGTGTTGACCATCGTCACCGCCGAGAATGCCGGCAAGCTTGGCAAGGGCCAGTACAACGCCGCGCACTTGTTGGCCGGATCCGAAATTCAGCACTATCACCAAGCCGTTGCGCTGGTGGTCGCCGAGACCTTCGAACAGGCCCGCGCCGCTGCGCAACTGGTCAAGGTCGATTACGTCGCGAGCAAAGGCGAATTCGATCTGGCCAGCGTGCGTGATAAAGGCGTCGAGCCGAAAGACGAATTGCCCGACGTCACCCACGGCGATTTCGCGACAGCCTTCGCCGCCGCCCCGGTGCAGTTCGACCAGACCTACACCACCCCCGACCAGTCCCACGCGATGATGGAACCCCACGCGACCCTGGCCGCGTGGAAAGGTGATCAACTGACCCTGTGGACGTCGAACCAGATGATCGCCTGGAGCGTCGGCGACATTGCCGAAACCCTCGGTCTGCCCAAAGAAAAAGTCCGCTTGATCTCGCCTTACATCGGCGGCGGTTTCGGCGGCAAACTGTTTATTCGCGCCGACGCGATCCTCGCTGCCCTCGGTGCGCGCATGGCTGGCAGACCGGTGAAAGTCGCCCTCGCCCGCCCACAGATCGCCAACAACACCACGCATCGACCCGCCACCAGTCAGCGCATCCGCATGGGCGCCACGGCGGACGGCAAGCTGACCGCCATAGCCCATGAAGGCTGGTCGGGCAATCTTGCGGAGGGCAAGGTCGAAGTCGCCGCGCAGCCGAGTCAGTTGCTTTACGCGGCGCAAAATCGCTTGGTCACCATGCGCCTGGCGCCACTGGATCTGCCTGAAGGCAACGCCATGCGTGCACCTGGTGAAACGCCGGGATTGATGGCACTGGAAATCGCCATGGACGAAATGGCCGAACAGCTCAAACTCGATCCGGTACAGTTCCGCATCCTCAACGACACCCAGGTCGACCCGGTGAAAACCGAGCGCCCATTCTCGCAACGTCGCTTGATCGAGTGCCTGCAAACCGGCGCCGATAAATTTGGCTGGGACAAACGCAACGCCACACCCGGCAGCCGTCGCGAAGGTCGCTGGCTGATCGGCATGGGCGTCGGCGCAGCGATCCGCAACAACCTGCTGATAAAGTCCGGCGCGCGGGTGCGGCTGGAGCGTGACGGCAAGATCACCGTAGAAACAGACATGACCGACATCGGTACCGGCAGCTACACGATCATTGCGCAGACCGCCGCAGAAATGATGGGCGTTGGCATCGACGATGTCGTGGTGCGGCTGGGGGATTCAAACTTCCCGGTGTCGGCGGGTTCTGGCGGCCAGTTCGGCGCCAACTGCTCGACTGCCGGCGTGTATGCCGCGTGCGTGAAACTGCGCGAAGCGGTCGCCGGCAAATTGGACATGGCGGCGGATCAGGCAGAGTTTGTTGACGGTCACGTGCGGGTCGGCGACAAGAGTGTGGCGCTGCGTGATGCTGCAAAAAATGGCGAGGTGGTGGCTGAAGACAGCATTGAATTCGCCGAACTCGAAAAGCAGTATCAGCAGTCGACGTTTGGCGCGCACTTCGTCGAAGTGGCGGTGGACGCGGCGACCGGCGAAGTCCGCGTGCGGCGCATGCTCGCGGTGTGCGCGGCCGGGCGGATTCTCAATCCGAAAGCGGCGCGCAGTCAGGTGATCGGCGCGATGACCATGGGCGTTGGCGCGGCGTTGATGGAGGAACTGGCAGTCGATAAAAAACTCGGTTTCTTCGTCAACCATGATCTTGCCGGATACGAAGTGCCGGTGCATGCCGACATTCCGCACCAAGAGGTGATATTCCTCGATGAGACGGACCCGATTTCTTCGCCGATGAAGGCCAAGGGAGTTGGGGAATTGGGGATTTGCGGGGTGAGTGCGGCGGTGGCCAATGCGATCTACAACGCCACTGGTGCACGAGTGCGGGAGTATCCGATCACGCTGGACAAGATTCTTGATTCGTTGCCGGCGATGATCTGAAGATCCGAAGAGCCCCTCACCCTAACCCTCTCCCATAGAGAGAGGGGACCGATCCGGGGATACTCAGGAGATACGCCGACGTGAACGTTCAGCTGTGAATCCATAATCGACGGCAGGCGCTTCAGAACTGACAGGCTTGTGATCGAACGAATCCATAATCAACACCGCTCTTTCAGGTCGATGCATAGCGACAGACACCTCGGTCGGCCCCCTCTCCCTCCGGGAGAGGGCTGGGGTGAGGGTAATGGTTATTCGCGGAAAAACTAACTCAGGTAGCGCACTAGCATGGGGTGCTAGGGGTCACTCGGTTCGCGGATACTGCGCCTCACTCACCTGCTCCATCCACTCCACCACTTTGCCGTCCAGCACTTCAGCAATGGCGATATGCGTCATCGCCGTCGTCGATACTGCGCCATGCCAATGCTTGGCTCCCGGTGCAATCCACACCGTGTCGCCGGGACGAATCGCGCGAATCGGCTGTCCCCATTCCTGCACGAAACCTGAACCGGCAGTAACGATTAACGTCTGACCCAACGGATGGGTATGCCACGCCGTGCGTGCGCCGGGCTCAAAGGTAACTGTGGCACCACTGACGCGCGCCTCATCGGTGCCTTTGAACGGCGCATCGACGCGCACGGTCCCGGTGAACCAATCTGCCGGCCCTCGAACCGAAGGCTGTGATGCATTGGGGGTAACAGTGACCCGTGAACGTTCATCGCCCTGAACATCCGCAGCCAACAGGGAAAGAGTCAAAGCAGAAGCAACAATCGGGTTCATGAAAAGCCCTCCAGAATCACAAATAACCCATGCAGGAACTGCCCAAGCCTGCGGCAGCTCCACAGGGAACTTGCTTCACTTTACCGGGCCGTACTCTTCGGATAATCGACTAGAATTCGATAAAACTTATGCAGGTAACTAATAAATGCTTCGTGAAAACGCCAGTGACCTGCTCGCCTTCCTTGCCGTGGCGCGCGAACGCAGTTTCACCAAAGCCGCGGCCAAACTCGGCGTCTCGCAGTCGGCGCTCAGCCATACCATTCGCGCACTCGAAACACGCCTGGGCCTGCGTCTACTGACCCGCACCACCCGCAGCGTCTCCCCCACCGAGGCCGGCGAACATCTGCTGCAAACCGTCGGCCCGCGCTTCGAAGAAATCGAGCAGGAACTCGCCGCCCTGAGCAACTTGCGTGAAACCCCGGCGGGCAAGATCCGCATCAGCGCCACCGACCACTCGCTGGACTGGCTGCTGCGCCCGGTGCTCAAAGAGTTTCTGCCGCAATACCCGGACATCGCCGTGGAGGTCTGCTGCGATTACGGTTTCGTTGATATCGCGGGCCAGGGTTTCGATGCCGGCGTGCGCTTGGGTGAAGACGTCGCCCAAGGCATGATCGCCACCCGCATCGGTCCGGACATGCGCATGGCCGTCGTCGGTTCGCCCGCTTACTTCGCCACCCGCTCAGCGCCACACACCCCACGCGATCTGACCGAGCACGCCTGCAACAATCTGCGCCTGCCCACCAACGGCGGGCTATACAGCTGGGAGTTCGAAAAGGACGGCGAAAGCCTCAAGGTGCGCGTGTCGGGGCAAGTCACGTTGAACGGTGTCTATCCGTTGCTCGATGCCGCACTGGACGGTTTCGGTCTGAGCTACATTCCGGAAAATATCGTCGCAACGCATTTGGCCGAGGGTCGTCTGGTGCAGGTGCTGGAAGACTGGTGCCCGACGTTCGCCGGTTATCACCTCTACTACCCGAGCCGGCGTCAGGCGGCACCGGCGTTTGCGTTGTTGCTGGAAGCTTTGCGTTATCGCGGCTGAAACACCTAGCCCACCAACGCAATCAACTGGTGACGCTGCGCATCGGTGAGCATCGGACCGAACCCGGCCTTGACGTTATCCGCCATGTAGCGCGGGTTGCCGGTACCGGGAATCACGCAGGTCACCGCCGGATGCGCCAGCAGAAACTTAAGCGCCAGTTGCGGCCAACTGTTGACCTGCACGTCCGACACCCAGGCCGGCAGCGGCTTGCCCTTGAGCCGCGCCAACAACTCTCCGCCACCGAAGGGCCGGTTGCAGACCACTGCCACCCCGTGCTCGCGGCACAACGGCAGAATGCGTTTCTCCACGCCTCGGTCATCGAGGGCGTAGTTGATTTGCAGGAAGTCCAGTTGCTGGGCCTTCAATACCGCTTCGACTTCGTCATAGGCCGAGGGTGTGTAGTGAGTGATGCCGATGTAACGAATGCGCCCCTGCTCTTTCCATTCACGCAAGGTCGGCAGATGGACTTGCCAGTCCAGCAGATTGTGAATCTGCATCAGGTCGATGCGCTCGGTGCGCAGCAGATTGAACGACTGCTCCATCTGCGCGATACCTTCCTTGCGGCCCCGGGTCCACACCTTGGTCGCCAGAAACGCCGGCGAGCGCGGTTCGTGGATCGACAGCAGTTCGCCGGTGGTCTGTTCGGCGCGGCCATACATGGGCGAGCTGTCGACCACGGTGCCACCCTTGGCGAACAGTTCGTCGAGCACCGCTGGCAGTTGCTTGTAGGCCGGGTCGCCCGGCGCGACGTCGAAGCCGCGATAGGTGCCCAGCCCCACCATGGGCAGGGACTCGGAGCTGGATGGGATGGCACGGGTCTGCATGGCTTGACCTCCGGAAGCGGCGGACGACGTGGCAGTGGCCAGCGCCCGATCAAAGGTGAACACCGCCGAAACGCCGGCAGCCAGCGTGAGCAAGCGGCGACGGGAGTAACCCTCAGTGTGGCTCATGCTGGTTCCCCTGCTGCATGGATCTGTTGCACGTTGTGTGCGCAAGCGGCCGCTTGCAAGCGCTGGACTACACTGCGACAGCGAACCTGCACACCCCGTTAAAAGTAGCCGAATGTCCCGAACTCTGATGTCACTCGTCGCATTGATCGTCGCCGCGTACCTGGTGCTGTGCGCGGCGCTGTTCTTTTTTCAGCGCTCGCTGATCTATTTTCCGCAGCCGAGCGCCGCAGATTCGTTGGGCTCGCGGCTGAAACTGTCGATGCCGGACGCGGACATCTGGGTCACCACCCGCGAACGCGTCGGGCCGCGAGCGTTGATCTATTTCGGCGGCAATGCCGAGGACGTGTCGCGCAATCTGCCAGAGTTCGCCGAAACGTTTCCCGATTACGCGCTGTATCTGTTGAATTACCGGGGCTTTGCTGGCAGCGGCGGCTCGCCGTCCGAAGAGGCGATTGCCGAGGATGCCCTGGCGTTGTTCGATCAGGTGCACACCCGCCATCCGCAGATTGCCGTGGTCGGACGCAGCCTTGGATCGGGCGTCGCGGTGCGCCTGGCCAGTCAACGGCCGGTGCAGCAACTGATTCTGGTCACGCCCTACAACAGCCTCGAAGAAATCGCCGCGCGGCAATATTCGTGGGTGCCGGTGAAGTGGCTGCTCAAGGATCGCTTCGAGTCAGGCAAATACGCCGCGCATATCCGCGTGCCGACGTTGTTGCTCGCAGCAAGTGATGACGAAGTGATCCCCCGCGCCAGCACCGAGCGATTGCTGGGCAGTTTTCCCAAAGGCGTGGCGGTGCTCAAGGTTGTGCCGGATTCGGGGCACAACTCGATTTCCGAGCGGGGGGAGTATTTGCAGTGGATGGGGGATGTGCTGAATCGATGAGGGTTATCGGGCTGGGAGTTTTTGTTGTCAGGGCAGGCCCCATCGCTGGCAAGTCGAATCGTCGCACCGCAGCTCCCACAGGGTCCGGTTGTGCATCCAAATCTGGTGAACAACATCGAACCTGTGGGAGCTGGCTTGCCAGCGATGGGGCCTGCCCTCGCAACACCAAAACCGACGGCCTTGCACGATGGGTCCAGCGCGCAATCTTCAGGCGGCGACTTTACCGCCCGCCACCATCGCCGAAGCCGCCAACATCGCCCGCAACAACACCGCGCACCCTGCTGCCAGATCGTCCGGTGCGGCGTTTTCGATTTCGTTGTGGCTGATGCCCCCTTCGCACGGCACGAAGATCATCCCGGCAGGCCCCAGTTCGGCGAGGAAAATCGCGTCATGGCCGGCACCGCTAACGATGTCCATATTCGACAAGCCCAAGCCATTGGCGGCATTGCGCACAGCGTCGACGCAGCCTTTTTCGAAGTACAGCGGCGGGAAGTCGGCGGTTGGGGTCAATTCATAAGTGAGGCCATGTTCTTCGCAGGTGGCTTCAATGACTTTCTTCACCTCGGCGATCATCGAGTCAAGGCGCGTCGGTTCCAGATGGCGGAAGTCGAGGGTCATGCGCACTTCGCCGGGGATGACGTTGCGCGAGCCCGGATAGGCTTGCAGGCAGCCGACCGTGCCGCAGGCGTGGGGTTGATGGCCGAGGGCGGCGCGGTTGACGGCGCCGACGATGACCGAGGCGCCGACCAGTGCGTCCTTGCGCAGGTGCATCGGGGTTGGGCCGGCGTGGGCTTCGACGCCGCGCAGCTTGAGGTCGAACCACTTCTGCCCCAATGCGCCGAGCACGACGCCGATGGTTTTATGTTCGTCTTCCAGAATCGGACCTTGTTCGATGTGCGCCTCGAAATAGGCGCCAACCTTGTGCCCGCTGACTTTGCGCGGGCCGGCATAGCCGATCGCATTGAGCGCCTCTCCTACGGTGACGCCGTCGGCATCGACTTTCGCGAGAGTTTCTTGGAGGGTGAATTTTTCCGCGAACACACCGGAGCCCATCATGCACGGGGCGAAACGCGAGCCTTCTTCGTTGGTCCAGACCACCACTTCCAGCGGCGCTTCGGTTTCCACACCGAGGTCATTGAGGGTGCGCAGCACTTCGACCCCGGCGAGCACGCCGAAACAGCCGTCGAACTTGCCGCCGGTGGGTTGGGTGTCGATGTGGCTGCCGGTCATCACTGGCGGCAGGCTCGGATTGCGCCCCGGGCGGCGGGCGAAGATGTTGCCGACCTCATCGACCGTGACGCTGCATCCGGCGTCCTTGCACCATTGCACAAACAGGTCGCGGGCCTGGCGGTCAAGGTCGGTCAGGGCCAGTCGACAGACCCCGCCCTTGACCGTGGCGCCGAGCTTGGCCAGTTCCATGAGCGACGCCCACAAGCGGTCGCGGTTGATGTGCTGATGGGTGGATTGCAGAACGTCTACGGCTGCGTTCATGGGGATCTTCTCAGGCAGTTCTCATGAGTTTTTTCAGGTAAATCTCAGGCGTAAGTCAGGCCGTATTCGCGAGCAAGCTCGCTCCCACAAGGGATACGCATTCCAACTGTGGGAGCGAGCTTGCTCGCGAAAAGGCGGCATTCACACCGCAGATTTCGCCACCGACGGGCTGCTGCGCATCACGCACAACCCGTAATAAATAATCCCACCCAACGCCGAGCCAGTGAACCAGCCATAGCTGTAGAACCAACTGAACGCGTCGCTACCCAGCGACGCCAGGGTCAGCACCACCGGCACACCAAACGCGATAAACCCAGCCCAGTTCCACGCCGGATAAACGTCATCACGGTACAACCCGGCCAGGTCCAGTTGCTGTTTCTTGATCAGGAAGTAGTCCACCACCATGATCCCGGCGATCGGCCCGAGCAGGCTCGAATAGCCCAGCAGCCAGTTGGAATACACGGTTTCGAGGCTGACGTCGGAGACGATCAGACCGAGTTTTTTCAACAGCTCATGGCCCATCAAAATCAGCCCCACCAACCCGGTCAGCAATACCGCTTTGGTGCGGTTGATCACCTTCGGCGCGATGTTCTGAAAGTCGTTGGTCGGCGAGACGATGTTGGCGGCGGTGTTGGTCGACAACGTGGCGATGATGATCAACGCCATCGCTATCGCCACCCATACCGGGCTCTGGATGTGGCCGATCAGGGTGACCGGATCAGAGACGGTCACGCCGACCAGTTTCACCGACGCCGCCGTCATGATCACGCCCAGAGAAGCGAACAGAAACATGGTCAGCGGCAGGCCAATAATCTGCCCGACAATTTGATCCTTCTGGCTCTTGGCGTAACGACTGAAGTCAGGGATGTTCAGCGACAGCGTGGCCCAGAAGCCGACCATCGCCGTCAGCCCGGCAGCGAAGTAACTGACCACGCTCGCGCCTTCCGGACGTTTGGGCGGGATCGCCAGCAGCTCGGTCATCGACACATTGGGCATCGCCCACACCAGCAGACCAATGCCGACCGCGATCAGCAGCGGCGCGGACAAGGTTTCCAGCCACTTGATCGACTCGGCACCGCGGATTACCACCCACAGGTTAAGTGCCCAAAACACCATGAAACCGATCACCTCCCCGGTGCCGCCAAGGGATTTCCAGCCGTCGAACACCGAGCCGAGAAACAGGTGAATCGCCAGTCCGCCAAACATCGTCTGAATGCCGAACCAGCCGCACGCCACCAGTGCCCTAATCAGGCACGGCACGTTGGACCCGAGAATGCCGAACGATGAGCGCAGCAACACCGGAAACGGGATGCCGTACTTGGTGCCGGGGAAAGCATTGAGCGTCAGCGGAATCAGCACGATGACGTTGGCGAACAGAATCGCCAACAACGCTTCGCCGACGCTCAGGCCGAAATACGCCGTGAGCACGCCGCCGAGGGTGTAGGTCGGCACGCAGATCGCCATGCCGACCCACAACGCGGTGATGTGCCATTTGTTCCAGGTTCGCTCGCGCACCTTGGTCGGTGCCATGTCGTGGTTGTAACGGGGACTGTCGAGTACGTCGCTGCCGGCTTCGAGCTCGAACAAGCCGTCGCGCTCGGTCACTTGCGATCTGATCTGTTGCATGGCCGCTCCACTGTTCTTCTGATTATTTTTTTGCTCATCAGGCGGCTGGCGCATGGGGCGCGAGCCGGACGATGGCCGGAGGAACTGACAACTTTCATGCACCGACCAAGGTGTCAGCGGCGGCATCAATAAACGTGCCGGGTGAATCGCTTAGCGCTTGGGTCGTGCTTTAAACGCATTGCAACTTTATGATATTGCTCGGTTTTAATTATTCACCGGCGGAGCCTTTGGAAACTTGTCTGGGCGCTCAGGCTAAACGCTTGGCAAGTTGTCCGAACAGACAGGACTCAAACTGGTGCACTGCACTTTTTTTATTTGTGAGCAATCAACCGCAGCTCAACTTCAAGCGGCTGATTTCACATAAGAAATCTTGACCATATTTCCATCCTGTCAAGTGCGTCAAAATGGTGAGCAGGCTCACCATTTTGGTGATTTTCTGTTTTTATTGTTAATTATCAGCAACTTAAATCAGATATAAGCTTATAAAAAATATTCTTGATCTATTGCAAAACTGAGACTAGTTTCTATTCCTGACAGCACTGACAGGAATACGCCCTTCAACGCTGTACATCAATAAAACATTTAGAACCGGCACAAGTCGGTCATGCCTGCGAGGAACTCGGAATGTCTCTGTTGATCCGTGGCGCCACCGTTGTTACCCATGATGAAAGTTACCGCGCCGACGTCTATTGCGCTGACGGCGTGATTAAAGCCATCGGTGAAAACCTTGATGTTCCCGCCAGCGCCGAAGTGCTCGACGGCAGCGGCCAATACCTGATGCCCGGCGGCATCGATCCACACACTCACATGCAACTCCCGTTCATGGGCACCGTGGCCAGCGAAGACTTCTTCAGCGGCACCGCTGCGGGTCTGGCCGGCGGCACCACGTCGATCATCGACTTCGTGATTCCCAATCCGCAGCAGTCGTTGATGGAGGCGTTTCATCAGTGGCGCGGCTGGGCGGAAAAATCGGCATCGGACTACGGCTTCCACGTGGCGATCACCTGGTGGAGCGAGCAGGTGCGTGAGGAAATGGCCGAGCTGGTCAGCCATCACGGCATCAACAGTTTCAAGCATTTCATGGCCTACAAGAACGCGATCATGGCCGCCGACGACACGCTGGTGGCGAGTTTCGAGCGCTGTCTGGAACTCGGTGCGGTGCCGACCGTGCATGCGGAGAACGGCGAACTGGTTTATCACCTGCAACGCAAGTTGATGGCCCAGGGCTTCACCGGCCCGGAAGCGCATCCGCTGTCACGTCCTTCGCAGGTTGAAGGTGAAGCGGCGAGCCGGGCGATTCGTATCGCCGAAACCATTGGCACGCCGCTGTACCTGGTGCACGTTTCGACCAAAGAGGCCCTCGACGAAATCACCTATGCGCGCAGCAAGGGCCAACCGGTTTACGGTGAAGTGCTTGCCGGGCATTTGCTGCTCGACGATAGCGTCTACCAACACCCGGACTGGCAGACCGCCGCCGGTTACGTGATGAGTCCGCCGTTTCGTCCACGCGGTCATCAGGAAGCGCTGTGGCGTGGCCTGCAAAACGGCAACCTGCACACCACCGCCACCGACCACTGCTGCTTTTGCGCCGAGCAAAAAGCCGCCGGGCGCGACGACTTCAGCAAGATCCCCAACGGCACCGCCGGCATCGAAGACCGCATGGCGCTGTTGTGGGATGAGGGAGTGAATACCGGGCGTTTTTCGATGCAGGATTTTGTTGCGCTGACCTCGACCAACACCGCGAAGATTTTCAACCTCTACCCGCGCAAAGGCGCGATTCGCGTCGGCGCCGATGCCGACCTGGTGCTGTGGGACCCGCAAGGTACGCGCACCATTTCCGCCGAGACCCACCATCAGCAGGTGGACTTCAACATCTTCGAAGGCAAAACCGTGCGCGGCGTGCCGAGCCATACCGTCAGTCAGGGCCGGGTGGTCTGGGCCGATGGTGATCTGCGTGCAGAACGTGGGGCCGGACGGTACATCGAACGGCCGGCGTATCCGGCGGTGTTTGATTTGCTGAGCAAACGGGCTGAGCAACATAAGCCGGTTGCTGTGAAACGCTGAAATCGAGGCCTTCGGCCTATCGCTGGCAAGCCAGCTCCCACAAGGATTTGTGAACACATAGCCCCCTGTGGGAGCTGGCTTGCCAGCGATGAGGCCATAACAGACAACGCAAATACCAATGCCCATCAGAGGCAGTTACCTCAATAACCGTGAGGCACACCACCGTGATCGAAACCCTGAACCATCTCCCCCACCCGCACGAAAGCGCGGCCGCCCTCGCCGGTCATTTCACCGATCTGGCGCCGCCGCTCAACGATCGGCAGGCCCATCTGGAAGCGTCGCGTTGCCTGTATTGCTACGACGCGCCATGCGTGAACGCGTGCCCGAGCGAGATCGATATTCCCTCGTTCATCCGCAACATCCATCAGGACAACGTGCCCGGTGCCGCGCAGAAAATCCTTTCGGCGAACATCCTCGGCGGCAGTTGCGCCCGGGTCTGTCCGACCGAAATCCTCTGCCAGCAAGCCTGCGTGCGCAACAACGCTCAGGAATGCGCGCCAGTGCTGATCGGCCTGTTGCAACGCTACGCCGTGGACAACGCGCATTTCACCGAACACCCGTTCCAACGCGCCGCCACCACCGGCAAGCGCATTGCTGTGGTTGGCGCCGGGCCGGCGGGTTTGTCCTGCGCGCACCGCAGCGCCATGCATGGCCATGACGTGGTGATTTTCGAAGCACGGGAGAAGGCTGGCGGCCTCAATGAATTCGGGATCGCCAAGTACAAACTGGTCGACGATTACGCACAGAAGGAACTGAATTTCCTCCTGCAAATCGGCGGCATCGAAATCCGCCACGGGCAGAAACTCGGAGAGAATCTGACCCTCAGCGAATTGCATCAACAGTTCGACGCGGTGTTCCTCGGCCTTGGTCTCAACGCCAGCAAACAACTGGGTCTGGCCCACGAAGACGCTCCCGGCCTGCTCGCGGCTACCGACTACATCCGCGAACTGCGTCAGGCCGACGACCTCACGCAACTACCGCTAGCCGAGCGCTGCATCGTGCTTGGCGCCGGCAACACCGCGATCGACATGGCGGTGCAAATGGCGCGCCTCGGTGCCCGCGATGTGAATTTGGTGTATCGCCGTGGCGCGGCGGACATGGGCGCCACCGGACATGAACAAGACATCGCCAAAGCCAATCAGGTGCGGCTGCTGACCTGGGCGCAACCGGAAGAGGTGCTGCTCGATGATCAGGGCCGCGTGCGCGGCATGCGTTTCGCCCGCACAGATCTGGTCGACGGTCGTCTGCAAACCACCGGGGAAACCTTCGAACTGGCGGCCGATGCGATCTTCAAAGCCATCGGTCAATCCTTCGACGGCAGCGCCCTCGCCGACCCGATGGCCCGTGAACTCAAGCGTCAGGGCGAGCGTATTCAGGTTGATGAAAACCTGCGCACCAGCATTCCCGGCGTGTATGCCGGTGGCGACTGCACCAGCCTCGATCAGGATCTGACGGTGCAAGCGGTGCAACACGGCAAGCTCGCCGCCGAGGCGATCAATGCTCAACTGATGCTTAACGTGGAGGCTGCGTAAATGGCCGATCTCTCGATTATTTTCGCCGGCATCAAAGCCCCCAACCCATTCTGGCTGGCCTCCGCGCCGCCGACCGATAAAGCCTACAACGTGGTCCGCGCCTTCGAGGCTGGCTGGGGCGGCGTGGTCTGGAAAACCCTCGGCGAGGACCCGGCGGCGGTCAACGTGTCGTCGCGTTACTCGGCGCACTACGGCAACAACCGCGAAGTGCTGGGCATCAACAACATCGAGTTGATCACCGACCGCTCGCTGGAGATCAACCTGCGCGAAATCACCCAGGTGAAAAAGGATTGGCCGGACCGCGCGCTGATTGTGTCGCTGATGGTCCCGTGCGAGGAAGAGTCGTGGAAACACATTCTGCCGCTGGTGGAAGCGACTGGGGCCGACGGCATCGAACTCAACTTCGGCTGCCCCCACGGCATGCCCGAACGCGGCATGGGCGCGGCGGTTGGTCAGGTCCCGGAGTACGTCGAGCAAGTGACCCGCTGGTGCAAGACTTACTGCTCGCTGCCGGTGATCGTCAAACTGACGCCGAACATCACCGACATCCGCGTCGCGGCTCGCGCGGCTTATCGCGGTGGCGCCGATGCGGTGTCGTTGATCAACACCATCAACTCGATCACCAGCGTTGATCTCGAACACATGGTCGCCCTGCCCACCGTCGGCAGCAAAAGCACCCACGGCGGTTATTGCGGCTCGGCGGTCAAACCGATTGCGTTGAACATGGTCGCGGAAATCGCCCGCGATCCACTGACTCAAGGCCTGCCGATCTGCGGCATCGGCGGCATCGGCAGTTGGCGTGATGCGGCGGAATTCATGGCGCTGGGCAGCGGGTCGGTGCAGGTGTGCACGGCGGCGATGCTGCATGGTTTTCGGATTGTCGAGGAGATGAAGGACGGTCTGTCGCGATGGATGGACAGTCAGGGTTACGCCAGCATCGCCGAGTTTTCCGGGCGCGCGGTGGGCAACACCACGGACTGGAAGTATCTGGACATCAACTATCAGGTGATTGCGAAGATCGATCAGGAGGCGTGCATTGGTTGTGGGCGTTGCCACATTGCTTGCGAGGACACTTCACACCAGGCGATCAGCAGTGTTCGAGAGGCCGATGGCACGCATAAATATGAAGTGATCGACGATGAGTGCGTGGGCTGCAATCTGTGCCAGATTACCTGCCCGGTAGCGGACTGCATCGAGATGGTACCGATGGAGACGGGCAAGCCGTTTCTGGACTGGAATCATGATCCGAGGAATCCGTATCACGTTGCGGTTTAGATTGCGTGCTGATCCAACAGCCCCCTCACCCTAGCCCTCTCCCAAGGGAGAGGGGACTGATTGGGGGATATTGGCGACATGCACCAACTTGAACGATTTGCTTTGAATCCATAATCGACTTGGTATTTCAGGTCGATGTATAACGCAAGACACCTCGGTCAGTCCCCTCTCCCTCCGGGAGAGGGTTAGGGTGAGGGTCGGCTTTTGATCGCGCTGGTCAGGGCTCCAACCCGATCCCGCGCAAGATCACACTCGTCACCGTCTGCACCGCCCGCTCGAACTGCATGTCCGACAGCGGCTGGTGGTTGTTCAAGATATTCACCTGATGATCAAAGTCGGCGTAGTGCTGGGTCGACGCCCAGATCATGTACAGCAGGCTCGATGGCTCCACCGGCAAAATGCGCTTGTCCTCGACCCATTGGCGGATCTTCGCTTCCTTCATCTTCGCCCAGTCATACAGGCTGACATCCAGCGCCTCACCCAGCGTCGGCGCACCATGAATAATCTCATTGGCCCAGACTTTCGAACCATAAGGCCGGCTGCGCGAGTGGTTCATCTTGGCGCGGATGTAGCTGCTGAGCACCACGCGAGGATCGTCAAACATCTCAAAGCACAACGCGTCCTGCTTCCAGACTTCCAGCAGGTCGAACAGCACCGCGCTGTACAACTCACTCTTGGTGCTGAAGTAGTAATGCAGATTGGAACGCGGCAGTTGCACCTCGGCGGCGATGTCGGCCATGGCGGTACTGCCGAAGCCTTTTTCGGCGAAGACTTTTTCCGCGGCGAGGAGGATTTTTTCGACGTTACTGCGGCGAATTTCGATCTTGTGATTGCCCATGTGGGCTCCCTGACAACAACGTTGTTGCAGACTAACACCCGCTCTGGCACCGGGGCGACCGCTGCAAACAAAACTTCGTACAGCGCTGATCAGTGAGGCTGCGTATCCCCCGCCGCCGTATCAATACTCACCACCACCGACATCCCCGGCCGCAATCTTTCCTCCTCCTGCTGATCCGGATCTATGGTGATTCGCACCGGCACCCGCTGGGCGATTTTGACGAAGTTGCCCGTCGCATTGTCCGCCTGCAACAAGGCGAATTCAGAACCGGTGCCTGGCGAAATATGCTGCACATGCCCGGTGAATTTGCGGTGGTTCAGCGCATCGACGGTGAAGTGCACGGGTTGCCCGACCCGCACGTTGTCCATCTGGGTTTCCTTCATGTTGGCGATCACCCATTTCTGGTTCGGCACCAGCGCCATCAACTGCGCCCCGGAGTTGACGTACGCGCCGAGACGCACGCCGATCTGCCCGAGCTGGCCGTCGCGCGGGGCGACGATTCGCGTGTTCGACAGATCGATCCGCGCCAGTTGCACGGCGGCGTCGGCGCTGGCGACTGCGGCTTCGAGCGAGCCGCGATTGACGATCACCGTTTGCAGATCCTGACGGGCGATTTCCAAATTGGCTTTCGCCTGAGCGACGGCCGCAACACTTTGCGCATTGGCGGCGAGCGCCACGTCCATCTCGCGTTTGGAGACCGAACCGTCACTCACCAGTTCCTTGTTACGACGCAGATCGGCCGCACTTTTGCGTAACTGCGCTTCGCTGTCAGCGACCACTGCCTGACGCAATTTGATCGTCGCTTCGGCGCTGTTGCTTTGCTGCACCACGTTGGCCAGCGCGGCTTTCTGCACCGCCAGTTGCGCCAGCGATTGATCGAGGCGTTGCTGATAGATGCGGTCGTCCAGACGCACCAGCAAATCCCCAGCCTTCACATACTGGAAATCCTGCACCGGCACTTCATAAACATAACCAGCGAGCTGCGGGCCGATGATCGTCACCTGCCCGCGCACCAGGGCGTTTTCGGTGGTTTCGACGGCACTGCTGAACGGTGGCAATTGCCAGGCGTACAGCACGATCAACACGCCGACGATGGCAATCGCGGCAAAACCCATCGACGAGATAATCCGCACTCGCAGCGAGCGCGGCTCGGTATTCGGTGATGACGGCGGCGCCACACCTTCGGGCGTGGCGGCAATAGCATTGGTGGTTGTAGTGGTCGGTTCGGTCATGAAGAAATGGCACCGCTGTCAGGGACGGAAGGCTTAACGGGAGTAGAGTCGACGGCTTTGGTGGTGCTCATCAGCCACAGCGCGCGAATGGATAACCAGATCATGGTCGCCACCGCGATCACCGCGATGAGCATGAACACATCGTTATAGGCCAGCACATTGGCTTCGCGCGTCGCGGCATTGGCCAGGCTGCGAATACCGGCCAGATTGCGTAAGTCTGGGTCAGCCAGCAACGAGCCGTAGGCCGAGCCGCCGCTTTGCACGCGCGCGGCCACTAAGGGATCGGACAGCGTCAGATGCTCGACGATCTGGCTGGAGTGAAATTTCTCGCGCACGATCTGAAAGGTGCCGAGCAACGCCGCACCAATCAAGCCGCCCAGGTTATTGCAGATCCCGAACAACACGGAAAAGCTCACCAGATTGCGTGGATTGGTCAGCACGTTGCGCGTGCCGAGAACCATGGTCGGACCGAGGAAAAAGGTACTGCCGAACGCCAGTAAAAACTGACTGAAATACAGGTTCTCCGGGCGGGTCAGGTTGTTGGAAAAACTGTCCATCACCGAGCCGGTCGCCATCAATGCCAGAGAAATGATCAGCGGCATCAGCAGGTGTTTCGGGTTGATCGTCAGCGCGCTGGTCAACAACCCGGCGACGCTGCCGATCAGCATCACCACGTACAGGCTGTGCAACTGCTGGCTGCTCATGTTGAGGTTTTGCATGAAGCCGACGGCGCCGGTGGATTGCTCCGAGGTGACCATACGAATCAGGATCACCGCCAGCGCCAGACGAATCATCACCCCGCTGCCGAGCCAGCGCGTCATCAACATCGGGTTGCTGCGGTTGTGCTCGATGGCCAGGCCCGTGAGGATCAACGCGATCGAGCCAGCCAGGGCGACGCCGATCCAGTCGGCCTCCAGCCACCAGTCGATCCGTCCCAGCGACAGCACCGCGCAGAGCAACGCCACACCGCTGGCCAGAATCGCGAAGGTGAGAAAGTCGAGTTTTTCAAAGGTCTTGAAGCGGTCGCCGGGCGGCAGTTTGAGCAGCAGCACGCAACCCAGCGACAACAGGGCCATGCCCAATTCAAACAGGTACAAACCGCGCCATTCAGCAATTTGCAGCAAATCCTCAGAGAACAGTCGCGCCAGCGGCAGCGCCAGTTGCGACGTGCCAAGGCCGAGCACCAGCGCCTTCAGCCGCCACTTCTCCGGGAACGCCTGCACCATGTAATACAGGCCCAGGGAACTCAACGCTGCGCCGACCATGCCGTGAGCCGCGCGCACCGCCACGGCCGAATTCAAATCGTTGACGAACAAATGGCCGAAGGTCACCAGCGCATACAGCACCAGGAACACCTCGGTGAACGCACGCAAACCGAACTGCTGACGAAACTTCACCAGCAGCAGGTTCATCGAGACGTTGGTCATCACATACGCGGCGGGCAGCCAGGCCATTTCCGCCGTGGTCGCACCGAGTGCGCCTTGCAGGTAAATCAGATTCGCGACCACCAGCGAATTGCCTAAACCGCCGGTCAACGCCACCAGCAACCCGACCAGCGCGTAGGCCACGCGCTTGGGATTGGAGTGCAATGGCGTCGAGGGGGAACCGGGCAAACTGGGCTTCTCGTGCGGCTGCCAGTTGCGCGGGGCGTATTGATCCATTGAAAAGCCTTGTGCGGGAGGTGACCGAAGTTTGCCGCATTTTTTCTGACAGCACACATTTCCATGGACAACAAAAAGCCCTGTGGGAGCTGGCTTGCCAGCGATAGCGGTGTGTCAGTGCACAAGGATGCCGGATCTGCCGGCCTCATCGCTGGCAAGCCAGCTCCCACAGGGCTCTATGTAGGATGGGTAATTTTTAACCTGCTCAAGTCATCGTATAACTTCCTGTTGACATTCCAGCAGAATCTGGGAAATATCCGCACCCATGTTGTACGACGACGTATAACAAATAATAAAAACAACAATCGATCCAGGGAGCGACCCAGTGAGCACACTCGTCTGCAATTCCGTCCGCCCTTCCCGCTTTTCCGTCACCCGCCCTCGCCTGACCTTAAGTCTGATCGGCTGTAGTAGCCTCGCCTTCGCCTTGCCCATGAGCGCCGACGCCGAAGGGTTTCTCGAAGACAGCAAAGCCACGCTGAACCTGCGCAACGCCTACTTCAACCGCAACTTCACCAACCCGAACGCCGCTCAGGGCAAGGCTGAAGAGTGGACGCAGAGCTTCATCCTCGATGCCAAGTCCGGATTCACCCAAGGCACCGTGGGTTTCGGCATAGACATGCTCGGGCTGTACTCGCAAAAACTCGATGGCGGTAAAGGCACCGGCGGTACGCAGTTACTGCCGATCCACGATGACGGGCGCCCGGCCGACAATTTCGGTCGCCTCGGTGTGGCATTGAAAGCCAAGGTGTCGAAGACCGAGTTGAAGGTCGGCGAGTGGATGCCGGTACTGCCGATCCTGCGCTCCGACGACGGCCGCTCCCTGCCGCAGACCTTTCGCGGTGGCCAGATCACGTCCACCGAGATCAATGGCCTGAGCCTGTACGGCGGCCAGTTCCGCGGCAACAGCCCGCGCAACGACGCGAGCATGGAAGACATGTCGATGAACGGCCGCGGCGCGTTCACCTCCGACCGTTTCAACTTTGGTGGTGGTGAATACTCCTTCAACGACAAGCGCACCCTAGTCGGCGTGTGGTACGCCGAACTCACCGACATCTACCAGCAGCAGTATTTCAATCTCAGCCACAGCCAGCCGCTGGGCGACTGGACGCTGGGCGCCAACCTCGGTTTCTTCACCGGCAAGGAAGACGGCAGCGCGCAGGCCGGCGATCTCGACAACAAAACCGCGTTCGCCATGCTTTCGGCCAAATACGGTGGCAACACCTTCTACGTCGGCCTGCAAAAACTCGGCGGCGACGATGCGTGGATGCGCGTCAACGGCACCAGCGGCGGCACCCTGGCCAACGACAGTTACAACGCCAGTTACGACAACGCCAAGGAACGCTCCTGGCAGTTGCGCCACGACTATAACTTCGTCGCCCTTGGCGTCCCCGGCCTGACCCTGATGAACCGCTACATCAGCGGCGATAACGTGCACACCGCCACCACCAGCGATGGCAAGGAATGGGGCCGTGAGTCGGAACTGGCTTACACCGTGCAGAGCGGGCCGCTGAAGAGCCTCAATGTGAAATGGCGCAACGCGACAATTCGCCGGGACTTCAGCACCAACGAGTTTGATGAAAACCGGCTCTTTATCAGCTATCCGATTTCGTTGTTGTAACTCATTGCTCGTATGTTGACCCGATCCTGTGGCGAGGGGATTCATCCCCGATCGGCTGCGCAGCAGTCGTCGCTGTTTTTTCTCAAGAACTGATTGGGGTGGCTTCGCCACCCATCGGGGATAAATCCCCTCGCCACAGGGAAATATTCGACAGACAGGACGGAACAGCCCTTCCGTCATTTACCCCAAAAGTCGCGTTGACAAGATCCGGAAACCCTACCGATACTTCAGCGCAGTCATACGACAACCTACAACAAACCTAAAAACAACGAGCTCAGGGATTGCCATGACGCCCACCACTACCTCCCGCGCCCCTTTCAATCGTCTGCTGCTGACCGGTGCCGCTGGCGGCCTGGGCAAAGTCTTGCGCGAGCGTCTGCGGCCTTACGCCAATGTACTGCGGCTGTCCGACATCGCCGCCCTCGCCTCAGCCGTGGATGACCGTGAAGAAGTCGTGCTCTGCGATCTCGCAGACAAAAACGCCGTGCATCAACTGGTCGAAGGTGTCGACGCGATCCTGCATTTCGGCGGCGTGTCCGTCGAGCGACCGTTCGAAGAGATTCTCGGCGCCAACATCTGCGGCGTTTTCCACATTTATGAAGCGGCGCGCCGGCATGGCGTGAAACGAGTGATTTTCGCCAGCTCCAACCACGTCATCGGCTTCTACAAACAGGACGAACAGCTCGACGCCAGCTCCACCCGCCGCCCCGATGGCTATTACGGTTTGTCCAAGTCCTACGGCGAAGACATGGCCAGTTTCTACTTCGATCGCTACGGCATCGAGACCGTGAGCATCCGCATCGGCTCCTCGTTCCCCGAGCCGCATAACCGCCGGATGATGCACACCTGGTTGAGCTTCGACGACCTCACGCAATTGCTTGAGCACTCGTTGTACACCCCGAACGTCGGCCACACCGTGGTCTACGGCATGTCCGACAACAAGGACGTGTGGTGGGACAACCGCTTGGCCAGTCACCTCGGTTTCGAAGCCCGAGACACCTCCGAAGTGTTCCGCGACAAGATCGAAGCGCAGCCGATGCCAGCCGCCGATGACCCGGCACGGATCTACCAGGGCGGCGCCTTCGTTGCGGCCGGCCCGTTTGGTGACTGACCTGTCCACTTGATCCCCTCCAATAAAAACCATGGGAATGAGTATGCAAGCCGAATTGATCGTCGACGCCCGCAACGCGGTCGGTGAAAGCCCGGTCTGGGTCGCGCAGGAAAACGCCCTCTATTGGGTGGACATTCCCAACGGCGGCCTGCAACGCTGGAGCGCCGACACCGGGCATGTCCACGCCTGGAAAGCCCCGCAGATGCTCGCCTGCATCGCCCCTCACAGCCGCGGTGGCTGGGTCGCGGGCATGGAAACCGGATTCTTTCGCCTACACCCCAACGCGGACGGCAGCCTCGACAGCGAGCTACTCGCCACGGTCGAACACAGCCGCGACGACATGCGCCTGAACGATGGTCGTTGCGACCGCCAAGGCCGATTCTGGGCAGGGAGTATGGTTCTGAACATGGGCCTGAATGCGCCCGAAGGTCGGCTCTATCGCTACGACGCAGGACAGTCTGGCGTAATCGAAGCGCAACTCGACGGCTTCATCGTGCCCAATGGTCTCGGCTTCAGCCCCGACGGCAAAACCATGTACCTGTCGGACTCGCACCCCAACGTGCAACTGATCTGGGCTTTCGATTACGACACCGCCAGCGGTACTCCGTCGAATCGCCGGGTCTTCGTCGACATGAATAAGCACTGCGGCCGCCCCGACGGCGCGGCGGTCGATGCCGAGGGTTGCTACTGGATCTGCGCCAACGACGCCGGCCTCGTCCACCGTTTCACCCCCGACGGACGCCTCGATTACTCGCTGCCGGTGCCGGTGAAAAAACCGACCATGTGCGCCTTCGGCGGCGCGCAAATGGACACCTTGTTCGTCGCCTCGATTCGCCCCGGCGATGACCACGACCCGCAGTCTTTGGCCGGCGGCGTGTTCGCCCTGAACCCCGGCGTCAAAGGCCTGCCGGAACCGCTATTCGACGATTTGCTTTAACCCACCTCTGCTGCACCGCTGTGCCTTGAACACAAAAATAACAAGACTGGAGACACCCCCATGGACTTCAAACGCACCTTGCTCGCCGCTGCACTTCCGCTGATGTTCACTTTCGCCGGTGCCGCTCAGGCCCTGGAAATCAAATTCGCCGACATCCACCCCGCCGGTTATCCAACGGTGGTCGCCGAAAAAAACATGGGCGAAGCCCTGACCAAGGAAACCAATGGCGACCTGACCTTCAAGTATTTCCCGGGCGGTGTGCTCGGCTCGGAGAAAGAGGTCATCGAACAGGCGCAGGTCGGCGCGATCCAGATGACCCGCGTCAGCCTCGGCATCGTTGGCCCGGTCGTACCTGATGTGAACGTGTTCAACATGCCGTTCATCTTCCGCGATCAGGCGCATATGCGTGCAGTGATTGACGGCGATGTCGGCGATGCGATCCTCGACAAGATCAGCAACTCCGAATTCGGTCTGGTGGCTCTGGCCTGGATGGACGGCGGCACCCGTAACATCTACACCAAGAAACCGGTGCGCAAACTCGAAGACCTCAAGGGCATGAAGATTCGCGTGCAAGGCAACCCGATGTTCATCGAAACCATCAACGCGATGGGCGGTAACGGCATTGCCATGGACACCGGGGAAATCTTCAGCGCCCTGCAAACCGGCGTGATCGACGGCGCGGAAAACAACCCGCCGACCCTGCTCGAACACAACCACTATCAGAACGCCAAGTTCTACAGCCTGACCGGGCACCTGATCCTGCCCGAGCCGATCGTGATGTCGAAAATCACCTGGAACAAACTCACCCCGGATCAGCAGGTGCTGGTGAAAAAAGCGGCCAAAGCCGCGCAGGCCGATGAGCGCACGCTGTGGGACGCCAAGTCCGCCAGCAGTGAAGAGAAACTCAAGGCTGCCGGCGTCGAGTTCATCACTGTCGACAAGAAACCTTTCTACGAGGCAACCGCCTCGGTCCGCGAGAAGTACGGCGCGCCTTACGCCGACCTGATCAAGCGTATCGAAGCTGTTCAGTAAGCCTCCCAGACCTCAATGAAAGGCCCGGCAGCGCTGACCTCGCTTGATGTCAGCGCCAGCCCGGTTACGGTGGACCCCAATGAAGAATCTACTGCTGAGCATCAATGACCGGATCTACATGGCCTGCATCTGGGTCGCCGGTCTGTCGGTGCTGACCATTTCCCTGATCATCCCCTGGGGCGTATTCGCCCGTTACGTCCTTGGCACTGGCTCGAGCTGGCCGGAGCCCACCGCCATTCTGCTGATGATGGTGTTCACCTTCATCGGCGCCGCCGCCAGTTACCGCGCGGGTGCACACATGGCCGTGGCCATGGTTACCGATCGCATGAACCCGGACATGCGCAGAACCATGAGCATCATTTCCCAGTTGCTGATGGGCACCATCTGCCTGTTCATGACCATCTGGGGCACCAAACTTTGCATGTCGACCTGGAACCAGTTCATGAGCGCCCTGCCGACCTTGCGCGTGGGCATCACCTACATGCCGATCCCGATTGGCGGCGCGCTGACACTGATTTTTGTCGTGGAAAAACTCTTACTGGGTGACCAGAGCAACCGCCGCGTGGTGCGGTTCGACCTGGTTGAAGAAAACGAAGGGGCTGCCTGATGGACGCATTGATTCTGCTGGGCAGTTTTATCGCACTGATCCTGATCGGCATGCCGGTCGCCTACGCCCTGGGCCTGTCGGCGCTGATCGGCGCGTGGTGGATCGACATTCCGTTCCAGGCCCTGATGATTCAGGTCGCGGGTGGGGTGAACAAATTCTCGCTGCTGGCGATCCCGTTTTTTGTCCTCGCCGGGGCGATCATGGCCGAGGGCGGAATGTCGCGGCGGCTGGTGGCATTTGCCGGTGTATTGGTCGGATTTGTTCGTGGTGGCCTGTCGCTGGTCAACATCGTGGCCTCGACGTTTTTCGGCGCAATCTCCGGCTCGTCGGTTGCTGACACCGCTTCCGTGGGCTCGGTGCTGATCCCGGAAATGGAGCGCAAAGGTTATCCGCGTGATTTCTCCACGGCAGTGACCGTCAGCGGCTCCGTTCAAGCGCTGCTGACGCCACCGAGCCACAACTCGGTGCTCTACTCGCTGGCCGCTGGCGGTACCGTGTCCATCGCATCGCTGTTCATGGCCGGCGTAGTGCCGGGCTTGTTGATGAGCGCGTGCCTGATGGTGCTGTGCCTGATTTTTGCGCGTAAACGCAACTATCCCAAAGGCGAAGTCATCCCGATGCGCCAGGCCCTGAAAATCTGCGGCGAAGCGCTGTGGGGTTTGATGGCGATGGTGATCATCCTCGGCGGCATCCTTTCGGGGATTTTCACTGCCACCGAATCGGCCGCCATCGCGGTGCTGTGGTCATTCTTCGTGACCATGTTCATCTACCGCGACTACAAATGGAGTGAACTGCCCAAGCTGATGCATCGCACTGTGCGGACGATTTCGATCGTGATGATCCTGATCGGTTTCGCCGCGAGCTTCGGCTACATCATGACCCTGATGCAGATTCCGGCGAAGATCACCACGCTGTTCCTGACCCTGTCGGACAACCGTTACGTGATCCTGATGTGCATCAACGTCATGCTGCTGTTGCTCGGCACGGTGATGGACATGGCGCCGCTGATCCTGATCCTCACGCCAATCCTGATGCCGGTGATTCTTGGCATCGGCGTCGACCCGGTGCAGTTCGGCATGATCATGCTGGTCAACCTCGGGATCGGATTGATAACACCGCCGGTGGGCGCGGTGCTGTTTGTCGGTTCGGCGGTGGGCAAGGTCAGCATCGAGAGCACCGTGAAAGCGCTGCTGCCGTTCTACGCGGTGCTGTTCCTGGTGTTGATGCTGGTGACGTACGTGCCGGCAATTTCGTTGTGGTTACCGCATTTGGTGTTGTAACAATGAACGGGTGGCGAGGGACTTGGCTCCCTCGCCACCGTGTTTACCTCAAGCCCGCAACAACATGTACCCCGCCACCACCAGACACACACTCGCAAACCCCACCTGCAACCCCCGCGCCGGTACTCGCGCACAAAGCTTGCGCCCAATGATCATGCCGACAACGCTGGCGACAATGAACGCCGCGCCGAGGCTGTCGATGCGCACGCCGGCATGGAATGCGCCGATGACGCCGATCGCCGAAATCAGGCTGATCACCATCAACGACGTAGCGACGATGCCGCGCATCTGCACGTCGGTCAGTTGCTTGAATGCCGGGACGATCAAGAAGCCGCCACCGACGCCCAATAATCCGGAAACAACGCCCGTCACCGCGCCCAATGCTGCCAGGGTTGCCGTGCATTTGGCCGTCCAGTCGAAGCGTCCGGTCTGTTCATCGAGCATGCAATTCTTCTGGCCCCAACTGGCGTGACCATGATCGCTCGGCCCCGCCTGCTGACGCTCGCGCCGCAGCATGCGCCAGGCAACCATGACCATCAGCAGACTAAACAGAATCATCAGAATCTTCTCCGGCAACTGATGCGCGAAGTAGATCCCCAGCGGCGAAAACACCGCGCCCAGTGCGGCAATCAACAGCGCCGCGCGGTAACGTACCAGACCATGACGCAAACCATCGATAGCGCCAACCGCAGCCGCACTGCCGACCGCAAACAACGCCACCGGCGCCGCTTGCGTCATCGACCAGCCGAGCCCGAGCACCAGCGCCGGCACCGCAAGAATCCCGCCGCCAGCCCCGGTCAAACCGAGGACCAATCCCATCACCACGCCAAACAGACTTGCCAGCAACATAGGGTTTTCTCAGTCGACTCTGGACAGGCTGGTCAGCCATTCGCGGCCCTTGAGCATGCCGTTCCAGTAGAACCACGGCAGCAGCGTTGCCTTCAACCACCATGCCGAGCGACGCGCCACGGTCGGGTCCAGAGGAAAAGTCGGCAGCAGCTTACCGGCGTAACCGAATTCGGCGAGGATCACCTTGCCCTTCTCCACCGTCAGCGGGCAGGAACCGTAGCCGTCGTACTTCAGCGGCAGCGGTTGTTGCTTGCGCAGGGCCAACAGGTTTTGTGCGACCACCACGATTTGCTTGCGCACCGCTGCTGCGGTTTTCGCATTGCTGGTGCCGCAGATATCACCGAGCGCAAACACCTCGGGGTAACGTGGATGCTGCAGGCTGTGCGGATTGACTTCGCACCATCCGGCGGTATCGGCCAGGGAACTCTGTGCAATGAAATCCGGCGAAACCTGCGGCGGCACGACGTGCAGCAGATCGAAGGTTTTCGCCTCGCGGGTGACGTTGCCGTCCGCGTCCTTGACCTCGAACCACGCGGCTTTCGCCGGGCCGTCGACCTTCACCAAATTCGAGTTGAACGCCAGATGCGCGTTGTATTTCTCGATGTATTTCATCAGCGGCGGCACGAACGTCGCCACACCGAACAGCGCGGCGCCTGCCAGATTGAATTCGACATTGATGTTATTCAGCGCGCCGCTTTTAAGCCAGTGATCGCAGGACAGGTACAGCGCTTTTTGCGGCGCACCAGCGCATTTGATTGGCATTGCCGGCTGAGTGAACAGCGCCTTGCCGCCGCGCAGTCTCTGCACCTGATCCCAGGTGTATTGCGCATGCTGATAGCTGTAATTGGAAGTGACACCGTGCTGGCCGAGGCTGTCCTGCAACCCTTCGATTTTCTCCCAGGCCAGACGCAGGCCGGGGCAGACGATCAGGTTTTGATAGCTGACGGTGCGTTGATCGCTGAGGGTGAGTTGGCGGTTGTCTGCGTCGATGCCGGTGACCGCCGCTTGAACCCAGGTGGCCTGACGCGGCATGACTTTGCTCATCGGCCGAACGGTGTCTTTCACATCGTAAGCACCACCACCGACCAGCGTCCACGCCGGTTGGTAGTAATGCTGAGCACTTGGTTCGATAACGGTGATTTTCAGGTGCGGGTCGCGCTTGAGCAGGCTGGCGACGAAGGCGATACCGGCACTGCCGCCGCCGATGACCACGATGTCTGCACTGATGGATGGGCCCCAGTGTTGATCGTTCATTGCTTGTTCCTTATAGCTGCACGCAAGGATTTTACAGGCCGACACACCACTGCCCATGTGGGAGCGAGCTTGCTCGCGAAGAGGGCGTGTCAGTCAACATTGATAGAGATTGGCCCACCGCTTTCGCGAGCAAGCTCGCTCCCACAGGGCTGATTGGCGTGACGAAAGATATTTATTGGTGGCCCAGACTTTTCAGCACAGCGCCGCAGTAGAGCCCGGACAATGTCTTCATCACCTGAATCACTTCAGGACTGGCCAGACCGTAGAAGATGTACTTACCTTCCCGCCGAGTTCCCACCAGTCCCTCATCACGCAGGATGCCCAGTTGCTGGGACAGCGTCGGCTGGCGCACACCAGTCATCTTTTCCAGTTCGCCGACATTGCGTTCGCCCTGCGTCAGTTGACACAGGATCAACAGGCGATCCTCATTGGCCATGGCCTTGAGCAGTGAACAGGCCTTGGTGGCCGAGGCGCGCAATTGGGCGACTTCACATTCGGTCAGACTGGATTGCATTTGCATGATGCCTTCAACGTCACTTAAGCTGCGAACATTATGTTTAAACATAAAGTGTTGCAACCCATGACAGTCTTTTCGTTCTCCCGCACAGGTTCATGTCCATGCCCGCGTTGATTGAAGCCTTCCTCGACCACGCCTCCTCGACCTACAGCTACGTGGTCTATGAGGCCGACGGCGGACAGTGCGCAATCGTCGACCCGGTGCTCGATTACGATGGCGCTGCCGGCCGCACCTGCACCGCGCAGGCCGACAAGATCATCACCTTCGTTCGCGCGCACAGTCTGCAAGTGCAATGGCTGCTGGAAACCCACGCCCACGCCGATCATCTGTCCGCCGCACCCTACCTGCGCCGGGAGCTGGGCGGCAAGATCGCCATCGGCGAGTCGATCAGTAAAGTGCAGAACGTATTCAAGGCGCTGTTCAATCTGGAGCCGGAGTTCTGCGTGGATGGCTCGCAGTTCGATCACCTGTTCGCGCCGAACGAGTCATTCAGGATCGGCAACGTCAAGGCCACGGCGCTGCATGTGCCCGGTCACACGCCGGCGGACATGGCTTACCTGATCGAAGGCGAGCAGATTATGGTCGGCGACACGCTGTTCATGCCGGATGTCGGCACGGCGCGCTGCGACTTCCCCGGCGGCAATGCCCATCAACTGTTCAACTCGATTCACAAACTGCTGGCCTTCCCTGCCAGCGTGAAACTCTACGTTTGCCACGACTACCCGCCTGAAGGCCGCGAAGCCCACTGCCAGACCACGGTCGGCGAGCAGCGCAAAAGCAATATTCATGTGCATGACGGTATTGATGAAGCGGCGTTCGTCGAGATGCGTACCCAGCGTGATGCCGGGCTCGGCATGCCGACGCTGTTGCTGCCGGCGATTCAGGTGAATGTGCGGGCGGGGAATTTTCCGGCGGCGGAAGACAATGGCGTGGTTTACCTGAAGATTCCGATTAACAAGCTTTAACGTCAGACACCCAACGTCAACCCGTTCGCCGGCAACGGTAACGCCGTTTTATAGCGCACCTGCTTGAGCGCAAAGCTCGACCGAATGTTCGCCACCCCCGGCACTTTGGTCAGAAAATCCATCATGAATCGCTCCAGCGACTGAATAGTCGGCACCAAAACCCGGATCAGATAGTCCGGGTCGCCGGCCATCAAATAGCACTCCATCACCTCGGGGCGATCGGAAATCGCTTCCTCGAAATGCTGCAACGCCTCCTCCACCTGTTTCTCCAGGCTGACGTGAATGAACACGTTCACATGCAAGCCCAGCAGATCGGCGTCGAGCAGCGTGACTTGCTCGCGAATCAGACCCAATTCTTCCATGGCCTTGACCCGGTTAAAGCACGGCGTCGGTGACAGATTCACCGAGCGTGCGAGGTCGGCGTTGGTGATGCGCGCATTCTCCTGAAGACTGTTGAGAATGCCGATATCGGTACGGTCCAGTTTGCGCATGAGACAAAACCACCTGTTTTTTATGTTTATGCAGATTTTTTATCTGCAAATCGTCTCCAGCGCAACGAAACAGAGATAAATATTCTTCTTGCCCGCGCCTATGATTGTTGTAGGACAAGATTTCTTCTACCGAAGAATGACTGCCAGCTCACTACAAGAAATTCACAAGATCGAGCGTAGAAGCCATGACCCAAGCGTACGAACCGCTGCGTCTGCACGTCCCTGAACCCTCGGGCCGTCCAGGCTGCAAAACCGACTTTTCCTACCTGCATCTGACCGATGCCGGCACGGTGCGCAAACCTCCCATCGACGTAGAACCTGCCGACACCGCCGACCTGGCGCGTGGCCTGATTCGCGTGCTCGACGATCAGGGCAACGCCCTCGGCCCATGGGCTGAAAACGTGCCGGTCGAGATCCTGCGCAAAGGCATGCGTGCCATGCTCAAGACGCGCATCTACGACAACCGCATGGTGGTCGCCCAGCGTCAGAAAAAGATGTCGTTCTACATGCAGAGCCTTGGCGAAGAAGCCATTGGCAGCGCCCAGGCGCTGGCGCTGAACGTCGACGACATGTGTTTTCCGACCTACCGTCAGCAAAGCATTCTGATGGCGCGCGACGTGCCGCTGGTCGACCTGATCTGCCAGTTGCTGTCCAACGAGCGCGATCCGCTCAAGGGTCGCCAGTTGCCGATCATGTACTCGGTCAAGGACTTCGGTTTCTTCACCATTTCCGGCAACCTCGCCACCCAGTTCATTCAGGGCGTGGGCTGGGGCATGGCTTCGGCGATCAAGGGCGACACCAAAATCGCCTCGGCCTGGATCGGCGACGGCGCCACCGCAGAATCGGACTTCCACACCGCCCTCACCTTCGCCCACGTTTATCGGGCGCCCGTGATCCTCAACGTGGTCAACAACCAGTGGGCGATTTCGACCTTCCAGGCCATCGCCGGTGGTGAAGCCACCACCTTCGCCGGACGCGGCGTTGGTTGCGGCATCGCTTCGCTGCGTGTTGACGGCAACGACTTCTACGCGGTCTACGCAGCTTCCGCCTGGGCTGCCGAGCGCGCCCGCCGCAACCTCGGCCCGACCATGATCGAATGGGTCACCTACCGCGCCGGCCCGCACTCGACCTCCGACGATCCTTCCAAATACCGTCCTGCCGATGACTGGAGCCACTTCCCGCTCGGCGATCCGATTGCTCGTCTCAAGCAGCACCTGATCAAGGTCGGCCACTGGTCCGAAGAAGAGCACGCCGCCGTCAGCGCCGAACTCGAAGCCGAAGTCATTGCCGCGCAGAAACAGGCCGAGCAGTACGGCACCCTCGCCGGCGGCCAGATCCCAAGCGCCGCGACCATGTTCGAAGACGTCTACAAAGAGATGCCGGAGCACTTAAAGCGCCAGCGTCAGCAGTTGGGGGTCTGAGATGAACGATCACAACAACAATATCCAGCTGGAAACCGCCATGACCACGACCACCATGACCATGATCCAGGCCCTGCGCTCGGCCATGGATGTGATGCTTGAGCGTGACGACAACGTGGTCGTGTTCGGCCAGGACGTCGGTTACTTCGGCGGCGTGTTCCGTTGCACCGAAGGCTTGCAGACCAAATACGGCTCTTCGCGGGTGTTCGACGCACCGATCTCCGAAAGCGGCATCGTCGGCGTCGCCGTCGGCATGGGCGCTTACGGTTTGCGTCCGGTGGCTGAGATCCAGTTCGCCGACTACGTCTACCCCGCATCCGACCAGATTATTTCCGAAGCGGCGCGCCTGCGTTATCGCTCGGCGGGCGAGTTCACCGCACCGATGACCCTGCGCATGCCATGCGGTGGCGGTATCTACGGCGGCCAGACCCACAGCCAGAGCATCGAGGCGATGTTCACTCAGGTCTGTGGCCTGCGCACGGTCATGCCGTCCAATCCGTATGACGCCAAAGGCCTGCTGATCGCCTCCATCGAAAACGATGACCCGGTGATCTTCCTCGAGCCGAAACGCCTGTACAACGGCCCGTTCGACGGCCACCACGACCGCCCGGTAACCCCGTGGTCGAAACACCCCGCCGCACAGGTTCCGGACGGTTACTACACCGTGCCGCTGGACGTCGCCGCGATCACTCGTCCGGGCAAGGACGTGACCGTGCTGACTTACGGCACCACCGTGTATGTCTCGCAAGTGGCCGCTGAAGAAAGCGGCGTCGATGCCGAAGTCATCGACCTGCGCAGCCTGTGGCCGCTGGACCTGGAAACCATCGTCAACTCCGTGAAGAAAACCGGCCGCTGTGTTGTGGTTCACGAAGCCACTCGCACCTGCGGTTTCGGGGCGGAACTGGTGTCGTTGGTGCAAGAGCATTGCTTCCACCACCTGGAAGCGCCGATCGAACGCGTCACCGGTTGGGACACCCCCTACCCGCACGCGCAAGAGTGGGCGTATTTCCCTGGCCCGTCCCGAGTGGGCGCGGCTTTGAAACGGGTTATGGAGGTCTGAATGGGCACGCACGTTATCAAGATGCCGGACATTGGCGAAGGCATCGCAGAAGTAGAACTGTCGCAGTGGCACGTCAAGGTTGGCGATCTGGTGGTTGAAGATCAGGTGCTCGCGGACGTGATGACGGACAAGGCGATGGTCGATATTCCGTCGCCGGTACATGGCAAGGTGATCGCGCTCGGTGGACAGCCGGGTGAAGTGATGGCGGTCGGCAGTATCCTGATCAGCATTGAAGTGGAAGGCGCAGGCAATGTGAAGGAATCCGCTGCGCCGGCGCCTGTTGCTGCGAAAGAAACTGTTGCACCGAAAGTCGAAGCTGTCGTGGAAACCAAACCCGCCGCAGTTGCATCCCGTCCGGCTGCCACTTGCCAAGGCCCGATGGTTGCTCGCGAGGCGAATGACCGTCCGCTGGCCTCCCCGGCCGTGCGCAAACATGCGCTGGATCTGGGCATTCAATTGCGTCTGGTGCGCGGCAGCGGCCCGGCCGGTCGCGTGTTGCACGAAGACCTCGACGCCTATCTGGCGCAAGGTCAGTCCAACGTTTCGGCACCAATCGCCGCCGCTTACGCCCAGCGCAACGACGAAGAACAGATTCAAGTGATCGGCATGCGCCGCAAGATCGCCCAGCGCATGCAGGATGCCACCCAGCGTGCCGCGCACTTCAGCTACGTCGAAGAAGTCGACGTCACCGCGATTGAAGAACTGCGCGCGCACTTGAACGAAAAACACGGTGCCAGCCGTGGCAAGTTGACCTTGCTGCCGTTCCTCGTCCGCGCACTGGTGGTCGCCCTGCGCGACTTCCCGCAGATCAACGCCCGTTACGACGACGAAGCCCAGGTCATCACTCGCCTTGGCGCCGTGCATGTCGGTGTCGCCACGCAAAGCGATGTCGGCCTGATGGTGCCCGTGGTGCGTCACGCTGAAGCGCGCAGCCTGTGGGACAGCGCTGCGGAAATCTCGCGTCTGGCCACCGCCGCCCGCAATGGCAAGGCCAGCCGTGATGAACTCTCCGGCTCGAGCATCACCCTGACCAGCCTCGGTGCGCTGGGCGGCATCGTCAGCACGCCGGTGCTGAACCTGCCGGAAGTGGCGATCGTCGGCGTCAACAAAATCGTCGAACGCCCGATGGTCGTCAAAGGCCAGGTAGTGATCCGCAAGATGATGAACCTCTCCAGCTCCTTCGATCACCGCGTGGTCGACGGCATGGACGCGGCGCTCTTCATCCAGGCCATTCGTGGCCTGCTCGAACAACCCGCGACCTTGTTTGTGGACTGATTTTTGTGGAGAGCACCATGCAAACTCTGAACACCACGCTGCTGATCATCGGCGGCGGCCCCGGCGGTTACATCACGGCAATTCGCGCCGGACAACTGGGCATTCAGACCATTCTGGTCGAAGGCCAATCGCTGGGCGGCACTTGCTTGAACATTGGCTGCATACCGTCGAAAGCGCTGATTCATGTGGCTGAACAGTTCCACCAGACCCAGCAGCACAACCAGCATTCGGCGCTGGGCATCAGCGTTTCGGCGCCGACCCTCGACATCAGCAAAAGCGTCGAGTGGAAGGACGGCATCGTTGATCGCCTGACCACCGGCGTCGCCGCATTGCTGAAGAAGAACAAGGTTCAAGTCATCAACGGCTGGGCCAAAGTCATCGACGGCAAAACCGTTGAAGTTGGCGACACGCGTATCCAGTGCGAGCATCTGGTGCTGGCCACCGGTTCGACCAGTGTCAACCTGCCGATCCTGCCGATTGGCGGGCCGATCATCTCCTCCACCGAAGCGTTGGCGCCGAAAAGCGTGCCGAAACGCCTTGTCGTGGTTGGCGGTGGTTACATCGGTCTGGAGCTGGGCATCGCTTATCGCAAGCTGGGCGCTGAAGTCAGCGTGGTCGAAGCGCAGGAACGCATTCTGCCGGCCTACGATGCAGAACTGACGCAACCGGTGCATGAAGCGCTGAAGCAATTGGGCGTGAAGCTGTATCTGAACCACAGCGTGATGGGTTTCGACGGCACCTTGCAGGTGCGTGATCCAAACGGCGACACCCTGAATCTGGAAACCGATCAAGTGCTGGTAGCCGTGGGTCGCAAACCAAATACCCAGGGCTGGAATCTCGAAGCGCTGAATCTGGACATGAACGGCTCGGCGATCAAGATCGACAGCCGCTGCCAGACCAGCATGCGTAACGTCTACGCGATCGGCGACCTTAGCGGCGAGCCGATGCTGGCCCACCGCGCCATGGCCCAGGGCGAAATGGTCGCCGAGCTGATCAGCGGTAAAACTCGCGAGTTCAATCCGACCGCCATCGCTGCCGTGTGCTTCACCGACCCGGAACTGGTGGTGGTCGGCAAGACGCCGGACGAGGCCAAGACTGCCGGGCTCGATTGCATCGTTTCCAGCTTCCCGTTCGCCGCTAATGGCCGGGCGATGACGCTGGAGTCGAAAACCGGCTTCGTACGGGTGGTCGCGCGTCGCGACAATCATCTGATTGTCGGTTGGCAAGCGGTGGGGGTCGGCGTTTCGGAATTGTCCACGGCGTTTGCGCAAAGTCTGGAAATGGGCGCGCGGCTGGAGGACATCGGCGGCACCATTCACGCGCATCCGACGCTGGGTGAAGCGGTGCAGGAAGCGGCGTTGCGTGCTCTTGGGCATGCGTTGCACCTGTAAATTCTCCAGTTTGAGGGTGACAGTGATGGCCTCTTCGCGAGCAAGCTCGCTCCCACAGGGGAATGCATTCCAGATGTGGGAGCGCGCTTGCTCGCGAATTGTTGAGGCCAACGCGATTAATCTGTCTGTCATCCGATAGTCCGGGCTGCGAAACCGCTCAAGAATGAAGTATTGTTGTGCCCATCCAAAAAACGTCAGAAGCCTGAACCGTTTCGACGGTTGTTCAGTGATAGAGGGTGTCATGGGTAACGAAAGCATCAATTGGGACAAGCTGGGTTTTGACTACATCAAGACCGACAAGCGCTATCTGTCGTACTTTCGCGATGGCGAGTGGGACAAAGGCACCCTGACCGAAGATAACGTGCTGCACATCAGCGAAGGCTCCACTGCCCTTCACTATGGCCAGCAGTGCTTCGAAGGCATGAAGGCCTATCGCTGCAAGGACGGTTCGATCAACCTGTTCCGCCCGGACCAGAACGCCCTGCGCATGCAACGCAGCTGCGCGCGTCTGCTGATGCCGTTCGTCGAAACCGAGCAGTTCATCGAAGCCTGTAAAGCAGTGGTTCGCGCCAACGAGCGTTTCATCCCGCCGTACGGCACCGGCGGCGCGCTGTACCTGCGTCCGTTCGTGATCGGCGTGGGTGACAACATCGGCGTGCGCACTGCGCCAGAGTTCATCTTCTCGATCTTCTGCATTCCGGTCGGCGCCTACTTCAAGGGCGGCCTGACCCCGCATAACTTCCAGATCTCCAGCTACGACCGCGCCGCCCCACAAGGCACCGGTGCAGCCAAGGTCGGCGGCAACTACGCAGCCAGCCTGATGCCGGGCTCGAAAGCGAAGAAAGCCAACTTCGCTGACGCGATCTATCTGGACCCGATGACCCACACCAAAATCGAAGAAGTCGGCTCGGCCAACTTCTTCGGGATCACCCACGACAACAAGTTCGTGACCCCAAGCTCGCCATCGGTACTGCCGGGTATCACCCGTCTGTCGCTGATCGAACTGGCGAAAACGCGTCTGGGTCTGGAAGTGGTTGAAGGTGACGTGCTGATCGACAAGCTCGCAGACTTCAAAGAAGCCGGTGCCTGCGGCACTGCAGCGGTGATAACCCCGATCGGCGGCATCAGCTACAACGACCACCTGCATGTGTTCCACAGCGAAACCGAAGTTGGCCCGGTTACCCAGAAGCTCTACAAAGAGCTAACTGGCGTGCAAACCGGCGACATCGAAGCGCCAGCGGGCTGGATCGTCAAGGTTTGATCTGACGGCTGCTGATGTAAAAAAGCCCTCCATTGAGTGATTGATGGGGGGCTTTTTTGTGGGTGATTGGTTTGGGTATGTGGTGTTGTCGAGATCGATCCCCCTCACCCCAGCCCTCCCGAAACGTCGGACCGCCCCCAAGGGGGCGAGGGGAAAGGGAGCCGATCTCCATGTTTCTCAAATTCCGAGTTCGACTTGATCTTTCAGGTCAATGTAAACCGCATAAACAACGCAGTCGGCCCCCTCTCCCTCTGGGAGAGGGCTGGGCGGGCGGCGATCCGATGAGGGTGGGCTTTTAGCTCTTCAACGCAATCCGTTTGCCAGTACGCCCGGCAATCCCGCTCGCCTGCCCATTCTGCTGCTTGCCCATCCGTGCTTGAGTAATCAACCCGGGAATCAATTCCCCCTCCGGCAGATTCTTCCAGAACCGCACCGGCAAATGCCCTTGCATCACTTTCGGGTTCAGCCGCGCCGGGTTGAAGATGTGGCTGTAATAGGTCAGCCACAGATCGCCGTGCGGGTCGTCGACGTTCTGCGCCATTTGCTGCCACTCCACCGGGCATTGGCGCTCATGGATCAGTTGTTCGCCATCGTAATAAACGCCATCACGCGGGGTCGCGATCAGCCAACGGTGCCGGCCCATGCGCGCGACGAAATGCTCGCTGGCGTTGTGCAGGATGTCGTGGGCCGGTTCGTGCCACGCCACATATTGCGGACCCGGCAAATCTTTTGGTCGCTCGATGAAGCGCACGAAGGCATGCAGGTGATGGGCCTCGCGGTGCACTTGCTTGATCCGCCGCTGTAACTCGCTGCCCAGTTTGTCGCCGGCCATCATTGCCGTGCGATCACCGTGGCTGACCCGCCACAGCACCTCGTACAAGAGGCTCCAGCGCTGGTCGCCACGATATTGTGCGGCTTGCCCAAGCGTGTCGAGCAATGCTCGCGGGATCCGCGCCTGAAACGGCCCCTGCCCTTCAGGCACCTGATGATCACTGGCGAACAGATCACTGACACCCTCACTGGCCCAACTCACCACACTCGGGTCGACTTCATGGCTGAGCAGCCAGCGTGCCTGCTGGCGCCAAGTGTCGAACAGGTCGTCGCAATCGAGATTGATCATCCCCACAACCCCATCTGCTGCGGCATCGGCCGGTCGCGCAATTGCTGATAGAGCATTTGACTGGTGACCTCAGCCTGCTGCGGGTGGTAATCGCTGGTGATGATGAACGGCTTGGCCTTGGCCAGAACACAACGCATGCGCGCCACGTCTTCGTAACGGATGCGCCGCTGCCGGCGCAGCTCCACCAGGCGCTCGGTGGTGCGCAGGCCAATCCCGGGAATGCGGGCAATCAACGACGGTTCAGCACTGTTCAGGTCCAGCGGGAACACCTCGCGATTCTGCAGCGCCCATGCCAGTTTCGGGTCGATGTCCAACGCCAGGTTTCCCGGCCCCTTCAGCAGCTCACCGGCGCTGTAGCCGTAGCTGCGCAACAGAAAATCGGCCTGATATAAGCGATGCTCGCGCATCAGCGGCGGTGCGGCCAGTGGCACGCTTTTCGGGCTGTCGGGGATGGGACTGAACGCCGAGTAATAAACCCGGCGCAGTCGGAAGTTTCCGTACAAGGCCTGGGCACCATGGAGAATGGTGCTGTCGTCGGTGTCATCGGCGCCGACAATCATCTGCGTGCTTTGCCCGGCCGGCGCGAACTTTGGCGCGCGCGGCTCGTTGAGTACGGTCTGCTCGCCGGTGTAGATGGTCTGCATCGCCTGCTTGATCGAGCCGATGTGCTTCTCCGGCGCGAGGATTTGCAGGCTGGCATCGGTCGGCAGCTCAATGTTGACGCTCAGGCGATCAGCATAACGCCCGGCCTGCGCGATCAATGCAGGATCGGCTTCGGGAATGGTCTTGAGGTGGATATATCCGCGAAATTCGTGCTCTTCGCGTAGCAATTTGGCCACCCGGACAAGCTGCTCCATGGTGTAGTCCGCCGAGCGGATGATCCCGGAACTGAGAAACAGTCCGCTGACACAGTTGCGCCGGTAGAAGTCCATGGTCAGCGCCACGACTTCCTCGGGCGTGAAGCGTGCGCGGGGTACATCGCTGGAGCGGCGGTTGACGCAGTATTGGCAGTCGTAGAGACAGAAATTGGTCAGCAGAATCTTGAGCAGCGAAACGCAGCGCCCATCCGGCGTGTAGCTGTGGCAAATGCCCATGCCATTGGTCGAGCCCAGACCACTCTTGCCCTCGGAACTGCGCTTGGGCGCGCCACTGCTCGCGCAAGAGGCGTCGTACTTGGCGGCGTCGGCGAGAATGCTGAGCTTGTCGATGATTTGCATGGCGCGGGCTCTTTACTGGTTGCATATACAGTATCGAGTCTGCCTGATCGGCACAAGGTGCAAAACCAGATCAAAATATCGCAGCCTTCGGCAACTCCTGCTGGGTTCAGGTATATGCCGTCTTTGCAGGAACTGCCGCAGGCTGCGATCTTTTGATCTTTGCCTCAGTCGGCCACTCAATGCCAAACCGCGTACTGATTTCTTTACGCCCCACCACCGTCAACGCCAACGCCCGACTGTCCAGATCCTGCGTGACCCATTTGCGCTTGAGCACCGCTTGCAGCAACGCCGCCCCCAACGACCCGCCGAGATGGGGCCGGCGCATGCTCCAGTCCAGGCACGGGCAGGCAAATTTGCGCCGCAGTGCGGTCAAGTCCTCGACCTCAATGCCCAATCCCGAAAACAGCGCCTCGCCGCTGTCGCTCAAGCGATAGGCCTGCTCGTCGGTTGCCAGCAGCCACCCCGCTTCGAGCAAGCGGTCGTGCAGCACCACCGCCAGAGTCCCGGCCATATGGTCATAGCAGGTACGGGCAAATCGCAGGCGATCCGGCGTGTGCGGCTTGAAGGTGGGCGCGGCGTTCTGGCCGATCACCATCAACGCTTCCAGCGCCTGCGCGACACGTTTGTCGGCAAGGCTGTAATACCGATGGCGGCCCTGAACGTGCAGACGCACCAGCGCCAGGTCCTTGAGTTTGGCCAAGTGAGCACTGGCGGTGGAAGCGCTGACTTCGGCAACGGCGGCCAGTTCGGTGCTGGTGCGAGCGTGGCCGTCCATCAGCGAGCAGAGGATTTTCGTCCGCGCCGGCTCGGCGATGGCGGCAGCCACCTGCGAGACGCCGATGTCTTGATGTTCTGCGTGCATATTTCGCTCCCGGACGAATCGTCGCCGTTACGGACTGCAGATAGTAGCAACACTTTCCCCATCGACAAGGCTGCGAACCATGGACCCGATCATCGCTGCGACTCACGCCGATCCCTATCGCTACTACGCAAAACTACGAAGCGCGGGTGGACTGACCTTTGATCCAGAACTGAAATTGTGGGTCGCCAGCAGCGCCCGCGCCGTCTGCGCCGTGCTGGCTCACACCGACTGCCGGGTGCGTCCGGCGCAGGAGCCGGTGCCCAAAGCGATTGCCCGAGGCACGGCCGGCAAGGTCTTCAGCCAACTGATGCGGATGAACGACGGCGAACACCAGCGCTGCCCACGATCGGCATTTGAGCCGGCGCTGGGGTTGATCGATCTGGACGACGTCGGCGCGCAAGTGAGCGCACGCCTGATCACCGCCGATGCCGATGGCTTGTACAACGCCATGTTCCGCGGCCCGGTGTGCGTGGTCGCTGCACTGCTCGGTTTCACCCCGGCACAGGCGCGGACGATCAGTGAGCTGACCGCCGATTTCGCGGCGTGCCTGTCACCGTTGAGCAACGAATTGCAACTGGCGGCGTCCGACGTCGCGGCACAAAAGCTACACGGTCAATTCACCGAGTTGCTGGCAGAGCCTGACGTCCACAGCGCGTTGCTCGCGGGCATCATGCAGCGTTTTGAGGGTGATGCGGACACCTTGATCGCCAATCTCATCGGCCTGTGCTCGCAGACATTTGAGGCCTGCGCCGGACTGATCGGCAATGCGCTGCTGGCGTTGCGGCGCCAACCTGAATTAGGTGCCGCGCCGACGGGTGCGCTGTTGGCGGAGGTCCAGCGCTTCGACCCGTCGGTGCAGAATACCCGGCGTTTTGTCGCTGCCGCCTGCGATATCGACGGCGTGCGCGTGGAGGCCGGCGCTGTGATTCTGGTGCTGCTCGCTGCGGCCAACCGTGATCCGGCGCTCAATGAAGATCCGGATCAATTTATCTGGGATCGCCCGAATCGGCGTAGCTTCAGCTTTGGCAGCGGGCGGCATCAGTGTCCGGGGCAAACGCTGGCGATGAGCATTGCCAGTGCGACAGTGAGGGAGATTCTAAATCACGGTATTGAAGTGGATCGCCTGAGTTGGCATTACCGGCCTTCGCTCAATGGGCGGATTCCACTGTTCAGTTTTGTCGGTGGCTGACAGGCTCGCTCCCACACTGGACCTGCGTCGCTCACAAATCCCCTTGTGAGATGAGGCTTCTTCAGCGACTCGCACCCAACAACTGCTCGCGCAACTCAGGGTTGCGCGTTCGTGGGTCCAGCCAGATATCAAAAAACGCCCTGGCAAACCGCGGATCATTAATCTCGTGCTGAAACTGCTGGCCAACAAAAAACCGCGCGCCCTGCCCCGGCAGGTAAACCCCGGTGATGCGCGTGCCAGCCTGCACATCGACGAACGATTGCTGCATCTGAACCTGCCATGCGGCAAGTTGCGCAGGGCTGACCGTATTGCCGGCCAGTCGTTTGATTTCATCGACGCTGGCCTGCACCAGATCGTCCCGGGAAATTTTGCGCTGGTAGATAAGCTCCAAAGCGAAAGGCTGGCCGTCCACCAACGGACGCGAGGCACTCCATAAACGTGCGTTATACACGTCGAAGCCGAACACGCTGAATTCGCCCCGGCCAATGATTTGCGCGCCCGGCACCGCGTCCTGCCAATTGGCCCAGGCGGGGGTGAGTAGCAAAGACCACAGGCCGATGCCGCAGCATCCACGTAACATCTTCATCTTCAGCGCTCTGTTCATTGCAGCATCGACTCCGGCAGTGGCCCTGATAGTCGAAGCATAGCCGGATATCGCATCGGAAACCTGTATACAAAACCTCCTAAAACTTGCAGCAATCGGCGTCTGGCAATGCTACGGTGGCCCTCTCTCACCCGACGGAGACACCTGCGTGCTGATCCTCAAACTGTTGCTGATTCCCGGTTTTCTGCTGCTGATTTCGTTGGCCGGCAAGCGTTGGGGGCCGAGCGTGGCCGGGTGGCTGTCGGGGTTGCCGGTGGTGGTCGGGCCGATTCTGTTTTTCCTGGCCATCGAACAGGGGCCGCAATTTGCCGCGCAATCAGCAGTGGCCGCGTTGTCGGCGATGTTCGCCATGATTGCCTTCTGCATCACCTATGCGCAGGTCGCGCAACGGGCGAACTGGCCGTGGGCACTGAGTGCTTCGCTGGCTGTCTGGGCTGCGCTGGCGCTGGTGCTGTCGCTGATCCCCGCGTCACTGCCCTTTTCCGTAGCGGCGGCGGCAGTTGCTTTGCTGGCCGCTCCCTATCTGTTTCCCAACGTGCAACCGGTGTTGAACAGCCCGGCGCCGAAGTCGGACAAGCTGATCTGGCGGATGATCGCCGGCGCTGCGTTGACGCTGTTGGTGACGATGCTGGCCAGCACCGTCGGCGAACGCTGGAGCGGATTGCTCGCAGTATTCCCGGTGCTTGGCAGTGTCATGGCGGTGTTTTCCCAGCAGACGCGCGGCCCTGAGTTCACGGCGGCGTTGTTGCGAGCGACAGCGACCGGGATGTACTCGTTTTCGGCGTTTTGCCTGGTGTCAGCGCTGACCTTGTCAAGTCTGGGTCTCAGCGGATTCGCCCTCGGCGTCGCCGTGTCGGTGGCAATGCTCGGCGTCACGCGCAAGCTGCTGGCCAAACCGGCACCGCAACCTCAAGCCTGACGAGACGGGCTGGAGTACCGAGGCGCTGCGTGGGATGATCGCCCGCCTGGCACGACCACTTCCCGGAGATTTACATGTCATTGTTGAGCAAGAAAGCCGTCGTCCTGTTGCTGGCGGCGGTTGCCGGCCTCGGCGCCATCAACGCTCATGCGGCCACGGCCAAGGAAAAAGCCGCCACCGAGAAGGTCTCGATGCTGGGCGGCAAATTCACTTTCACCTTGCCCAAAGGCTTCGTTGCCGAACCGCTACCGGCCAGTCCGACCGGCGCCAAAGGCACGATGTACACCAACCAGACCAGCAAAACCGTGGTGATCGCCGCAGAAAACCAGATCCCCGAAGGCAGCAACGTCAAGGACAACGACAGCGAGTTCCTCGACGGCAGCGTGTCCGATTTCATCGAAGCCCAGCGCAAAGCGCTGCCGGACTTCAACAAACTCAGCGAAAAAAGCCTGACCCAAAAAGGCACAGGCCTGGGCCTGCGTCAGGTCGACAGCACCGCCAGCCAGGGCGGCGGCCAGACCCTCAACACGACGTTGATGGCCGGTTCCGGTACGCGCATGGCGCTGGTTCAGGTGATCTCCCGGGTCAGCGACAAGAAAGGTCACGATGCGCTGGTGAAAACCATCATCAAGGATTGAGCTGTTGCAGCCAGGCGTTCAAGTCGCGCAATTCGGCCGCAGTGATGCTGTGGCCAATGCCCGGATAGGCGTGAAACTGCGGCTTGTACGCAAGCTTTTGCAGCAACGCATTGGCTTCGGTGCCGTCGCGGTACGGCACACGATCGTCGGCAGTGCCGTGGCCGATGAAGATGTTCAGTGGCAGCGGTTGTTGCTCGGATTTGAGTTCGGCTTTCAACACCGGCAATAAACGTCCGCTCAACGCCGCAATACCGCCCACCGCCATGGGCGGCCGCAATCCCACCTCGTAGGTCATCATCGCGCCCTGGCTGAAACCGATCAGGTAAACCTTCTGCGGGGCAGCGTGATATTTCTTCGCCGCTTGTGCGACAAAATCCCGAAGCTTTTGGCCGCTAACCTTCAGATCATCGGTCTCGCCGTTGTAGGCACCTTCGCCCTTCTTGCGAAACCATTGGAAACGCCCTTCGCCCAACGCCAGCGGTGCCTGCACTGAGAGGTAGTTGTATTGCGCCGGCAGCTGGAACTTCATGCCGATCAGATCGGCCTCATTGCTGCCGTAACCGTGCAGGAAAATCACCAGCGGACGCGG
The DNA here is from genome assembly GCF_044760045.1 of Pseudomonas sp. NPDC098747. Lineage (NCBI taxonomy): Bacteria > Pseudomonadati > Pseudomonadota > Gammaproteobacteria > Pseudomonadales > Pseudomonadaceae > Pseudomonas > Pseudomonas sp. NPDC098747. The sequence continues at coordinate 168,325 of NZ_JBIWAL010000003.1, forward strand.
ATCGGCGTCAGGGTGAACCTGTTCGATGTACTTGAGTGGCAGATCGGATTGCAGCGTGGTTTGAGCATGGACGGCGGTGGACGCCAGGAGGGTCAACAGAGCAAACACCTTCAACATAAAGCCTTCCTTCACAGGGTGCAGGGTTCGGTGGGGAGCCTAACATCCTGAAGCAAGGATCCAAATGTTGTGGTGTTGCTTATTGCCCCTTCGCGAGCAAGCTCGCTCCCACATTGGATTTGTGAACAGCTCACATCTAATGTGGGAGCGAGCTTGCTCGCGAAGGGGCCGGAAAATTTAACGAAGGTCTGTCAGTCGTTATTCAGTTTGCCCGTGCGAAACGGCACCCGCCCCGCCACTTTCGCCTGCCAGATCCCAGGCTCGGTATAGCGCCCGCGATCAATCGCAAACAACACCCCACTGGTGCCGGCACGCACGGTGGTGACCAAATCCTGCAACGGATCAACCACCTCGAACAACGCATCACCCTGCTCTACCCACTCGCCCGCCGTGCGCAGAAAACTCACCACGCCATGGTGCGGCGCGAACAGGTATTCGGTGCCTTCGAACGGCATGCCTTCACAGCATTCACTCGGCGCCAGCGACCATTCACCACTGATGAAACCCTGTTCCGCCAGAAACCCGAGAATCGCCTCGCAATTGGCCTGAGCCTGATCGACCCGGGTATCGCCCATGCTGCCCAGCTCCAGCGTGGTCGCAAGGTTGGCCGCTGGAATCGCCGCGTTCGGGAAGGCTCGCGCCAGGCGTAACCACGGCGTCGAGCAGGATTCATCGAACGAACTGCCGCCGGAATCTTCACACAACAACGCCACGCCAGCCTTCAGGCGCGCCGCCAGCGACTGCCACTGCGGCCAGTGCTGCGGCAGCGCGTAAAGGTGAATCGCGGCGTCGAAATCACAGTGCAGATCGAGGGTGATGTCAGCGTCACAGGCGTGCCGCAGGAGCAAGCGGTGCAGCGCCTCCAATTGCGAGGCCGGTGCCGGCAGCTCATCGAAAACCTGGCCCATGGTCTGGCGAATCAAGGCAATGTTGGCTTCGGCGTCAGTCCCCAGACGCTCGCCGATCAGCGCTGCCACCGGTGCGCTGAGTTCAACAAATGCGCGGTTGAAGTTCTTGCCGCTGCCCAACTCGAAGCGGCCCATGTGATTGCCTTGCAGATGCTGGTCGAGCCCGATCGGGTTAGCCACCGGCACCAGCTCGATCACACCTTGCAAACGTCCCTGCGCTTCAAGTTCGTTCAGGCGTTTCTTGAGTTCCCACGCAGTGCGCATGCCCGGCAGTTCATCGGCGTGCAAACTGGCCTGGATGTAAACCTTGCGGGCACCCGCGCCGTAACGGAACACACTGAGTGAGCGCTCACTGCCCAAGTGGCTCCAGGGCAGCAGATGGTCGATGCGTTGCATGAGTAACTCCTGAGTACCAAATTGGCGAAAAACGCCTGTGGGAGCGAGCTTGCTCGCGAAGGCGGCGTATCAGTCAACGAAGATGTTGAATGTTAAACCGTATTCGCGAGCAAGCTCGCTCCCACAAGGTTCTCATCTCACATCTCGCGGGCATAAAAAAAGTGGTCACCGCGCAAACGGGGCCACTTTTTTCACGGCGTATTAATGGCCGTACACGTCAAAGTCGAAGTACTTGTCTTGCACTTGCTTGTACTTGCCGTTGGCGCGGATTTCGGTGATGGCTTTGTTGAACTGCTCAGCCAGAGCGGCATCGCCCTTGCGCACAGCAATCCCGGCGCCGCCGCCGAAGTATTTGGCGTCTTCGTAGGTCGGGCCGACGAACTCAAAGCCTTTACCGGAGTCGGTTTTCAGGAAACCGTCGCTGAGGTTGACCGAGTCGGCCAGCATCGCATCAAGACGACCAGACGTCATGTCGAGGTTAGCTTCCTGCTGCGAACCGTAACGCACCAGATCGATCCCGGCCGGGACCAGCACTTCAGTGGCGAAACGGTCGTGGGTACTGGCACGCAGTACACCGACTTTCTTGCCTTTGAGCTGAGTCAGCGGATCGGTGACGTTGGAGCCTGCCTTCATCACGAAGCGGGCCGGTGTGTGGTAGTACTTGATGGTGAAATCGACGTTTTTCTTGCGGTCGTCAGTGATGGTCATCGAGGACAGGATCGCGTCGATTTTTTTCACTTTCAGCGCCGGGATCAGGCCATCGAATTCTTGCTCGACCCAGGTGCATTTGACTTTCATCTGCTCACACAGCGCATCGCCGATATCCACGTCAAAACCGGTGAGTTTGCCGTCAGGGGTTTTCATCGAGAATGGCGGGTAACCGGCTTCGATACCGATGCGGATCGGCTTGGCGTCTTCGGCCACAGCGGTCAGGGACAACATCGACAGTGCCAGGGCACCGAACATCACTAGCTTCTTCATTTATTACTCCTGTGTGCGGAGGTTCTTATTGGCAGCTTTCGACTCAGCGTTCGGTCATGGCCATATAGCGGCAAAAAACCGAAGTGGCCGGCAGTCTATGGCGGCGCGCACAGGGTAAATTGTTTTCAAGCGACAATTACTTACAGAAATTCGGCGCACTGATTGACCAAGGTCAACAGGTGCGCCGTCGTGGTGCAAAGGCTGTAGGACAAGCCCTCAATCGGTACAACAATTATCGTGATAACTGACTCAGCAGTCGCAGCTAATGGGGGTTTTTCCGGTTTGCGTCACGCTCAGTTCAAACCCTTCGTCCAGCCACCCCGTCACGCCGCCGATCATCTCTTTGACCGGGTAACCCAGCGCCGCCAGCTTCACCGCAGCCTTGTTAGCGCCATTGCAATGCGGGCCGGCGCAATAGACCACGAACAGCGTGGTTTTCGGGTAACTCGCCAATCCATCAATCGTCAGCAGCCGCGTTGGAATATTGATCGCGCCCGGTACATGACCTCGCTCGAAGGCCAGTGGCCCGCGCACATCGATCAGGACAAAGTCGACCTCGCCGGCCTCTTGGCTGCTGAACACGTCGGAACAATCGGTTTCGAAGGTCAGACGGTTGCTGAAATGCATCAGGGCAATCGCCGACGGGGCGGCAGGAATTTCGCGAACCAGGCTGGTCATGCGTTGTTGCTCCTACATCTGGGTGGGTATGAACAGACTTTATCCAGCCAGCGCTTATCGCTACAGTGGCGAACAAGACACTCACCGGGAATTTTCCGCCAAATGCCCACATCACCAGGTTTGGTCGCCATTCTGGTCTACGACGGCCTCTGTACTTTCGAGTTCGGCATTGCCGTGGAGATCTTCGGCCTGGCCCGGCCGGAGTTCGATTTCCCGTGGTACGAGCATGCAATTGCGGCAGTCGATCAAGGCCCGATGCGCGCCATGGGCGGAATTCAGGTGCTGGCTGACGGGGGGCTTGAGCTGCTGGCCGAGGCCCGCACCATCATCATCCCCGGCTGGCGCGACCGGAATGCCTCGGTGCCTGCGCCATTGATCGACGCACTGCGTCAGGCCCACGCCCGAGGCGCGCGGCTGCTGTCGATCTGCTCTGGCGTTTTTGTACTGGCAGCCAGCGGCTTGCTCGACGGGCACGGCGCCACCACCCATTGGCGCTACACCAGCGAACTGGCACAGCGCTTTCCGGCGATTGCGGTCGATCCAGACGTGCTCTACGTCGACTCAGGCCAATTGATCACCTCGGCGGGCAGCGCGGCCGGCATCGACGCCTGCCTGCATCTGGTCGCGCGGGACTTCGGCACGCAGGTCGCCAACTCGGTGGCGCGACGCCTGGTGATGTCGCCGCAGCGGACAGGTGGTCAGGCGCAATTCATTCCGACCCCCGTCAGCCAGACACCGCGCAACGATTTATCGCGCGTGATGCAGTGGGCCCGCGAGCGCTTGCATGAGCCGTTGGAGGTGCGTGACCTGGCGAGTGAAGCGGCGATGAGTGAGCGGACGTTTTTGCGGCGCTTCACCGAGGCCAGCGGCCAATCGCCCAAGGCGTGGTTGCAGCATGAACGCCTGGCCCGGGCGCGGGAGTTGCTGGAAAGCACAACGCAAAACACCGAGCAGATCGCCGAGCGCTGCGGTTATCGGTCGGTGGAGAGTTTCCGGGTGGCGTTTCGCGGGGTGGTCGGGGTGCCGCCGTCGGTGTATCGGGAGCGGTTTGGGGGTGGGGTCGGAGCCGATTCTTGAAGAGATTTTGAGAGTTTCTTCGCGAGCGTGCTCACTCCTACAGTGGATCTGCGGCGTGATCGGTTCATGTGGACAACGTTGAAAATCAGCTCACGAAGATATCCCTGTCTGGAGCCGAATATTTGGAAATCCATAAGGGGCTTGATTTATATCGAATCCGATATAACCTGATGATCAGGTGATTTCTGCCATGCCTTGCAACACACCGCCGCATCACGACTCGCGCTGAGCGATTAGGCTTTTCCTGTCAAAACAGGAGAAGTCGATGCCAAGTCACAAGGATGTGGTGTTTGTCGGGACCGAGCTCAAGGATCTGAAAGCTTTCCCGATCGATGCTCGCAGAGCTGCGGGATTTCAGTTGGATCTATGTGCTGCACGCCATGCACAAGACCACCCGCAAAACTGAAACGCGAGATATCGAATTGGCACGCGCCAGATACCAGGAGATCATTTAGCCATGAAGGATCATCAAATCGCTTCCGAGCGCTTCTCCAGCGTCTGGGATGCACTGGAAGATACCCCGCAGGAGGCCGCCAATATGCGTTTGCGGGCCAAACTGATGCGCACACTTTGCGAGACCATTCGCGCCTGGGAGCTTCCACAAAAGGATTCAGCCAGACGACTGGGGATCAGTCAGCCACGCCTGAACGATGTACTCAACGGCAAGATCGACAAGTTCTCTCTGGATGCGTTGGTCAATCTGTCAGCCGCAGCAAAGTTGGAGGTGGACATCTGCTTCCCGCTGAACCCACCGGTGCAGTGGGCCTGACAGTCGCCCGCTCACAGAGGCATTGCATCGAACCAGCGGAAATTGCTCGCGAAGACGTCGACACATTCACCGCCGAAAGTCTGAGAGGATAAACGGCGTATGTGCCCTGAGATAAACCTCCACAGCATCCAGCGAGTTCAGCGGCTCGTTGGATGACTCGATGCTGCCCTTGTCGTCGTGACTAAAAGGGAAAACGAACGCCGACGCCAGCCTCAATCCTCCCGCGTCAAAACCTCCAGCAACTCAATCTCGAACACCAGATTCGAATTCGGCGGAATCTTGCCCATGGTTCGCTCGCCATACCCCAGATGCGCCGGCACCAGCAGTTTGCGTTTACCGCCCACCTGCATGCCCATCAGGCCCTGATCCCAGCCCTTGATCACGCGACCAGTGCCAATCACACACTGAAAAGGTTTGCCTCGGCTGTAGGAAGAATCGAACTCGGTGCCGTCTTCCAGCCAACCGGTATATTGAGTGGTGATCAGCGCGCCTTTAACGGCAGCTTTGCCCTCGCCCACCTGAAGATCGATTACCTGCAGTTCATCATTCATCACATTTCACTCTATGGATCAGCTCGCCGCCGTTCTCCCAAAATTGCCGGTCAATGGCAACCATTAAGCGAAGATCAACGGTTGGGTAATCAGCTCAGTTCATCCCGCAGGCCAAAAACGAAGCCATTGAAGGTGTGGGTGCAGCATTGGCAACTCGGCGTCATCTCTTCACCCTTCAAATCCGGATTGACGATGTTCAGGCGTTTTTGCTCATCGACGTAGAGACCGTTAAAGTAGCTCGACTCACCCAGGCGCACGATGTCCTTACGGTCGTCTTCATGAATGGCAACCATCCAGAAGATCGGTTCCGGCCGATCCAGCCGAGACACCGCTTCGCTGTAAATCTCATCCCAACCGCCACCGACGCGAGATAAAAGAAAGCGAAATAGCGGCGTGTAATCGTAACCATGCAGCTTGGTGCCGTGCATCTTGCCTCGCAAGGCCTCACTTTTTATTTCAGCCTTGGTATTGCGCTCGTGGCGATAATGCCCACCCGCGTTGTTACGCCAAACGTTGTGGGCAGTAGTATTCACTTTGCGATAAAGAGGTTTTTTGTCCAACCCATTGCTCCTGACATCCAGTCATTCAAACACCCCACGCTTTTTACCCTAACGGCGCTCGATTGCAATCCGCCTTCCTTGGCCAATTGTTGCCCGGTGGTTTAACGCTCTACCGGCTGCATCTCGACAATCGTCCCGTTGGTGATCATCACCATCACGTACTTGTCATTGATCTGCACCCACTGCGCCTGTTCGATCGGTGCTTTCAAACCTTTCGCTTTCCAGTTTTTCAGGGCTTTGTCGCTGCGTTGATAAACGTCTGGCGCGCGGTCGTTGACCTTCAATTCACGGTCGCTGACCGGGGATTGGACGGAGGGATCGTTCGAGGTTTGCGCCGCTTGAACAAGTGGGCTGATCCCGGCAATGCCGGCGACAAGGGCCAGGCTGGCGATTAGGGTTTTGCTGTTCATCGGTGAACCTCCTGAGAAATGTGCTACCTGAACTCCGACTGCGTGGCGGTGAAATCATTCCTTGTATTTTGTCTGGACTGGCCGGGAGTTTTTTGTCGCCACACAGGACGTCGCGAGCAGGCTCACTCCTACAGGGGATTTTCTGTGGATCTTGAATCGATTCAACCCTTATCCTTCTCGCCCCCGCCGTACCGTTGTCAGGAGTAACCCCATGCCCCATGAAGGCAATCTGTTGCAAGCCGCCGTTGTCTTTCTGTTCGCGGCAGTGCTCACCGTGCCTCTGGCCAAGCGTCTGCAATTGGGCGCGGTGATTGGTTATCTGCTTGCCGGGGTGATCATCGGCCCGTCGGTGCTGGGTCTGATCGGCAATCCGCAGAGCGTGGCGCACATCTCGGAGCTGGGCGTGGTGTTGCTGCTGTTCATCATTGGCCTTGAGCTGTCGCCGCGACGCTTGTGGGTGATGCGCAAATCGGTGTTCGGTGTCGGTCTGGCGCAGGTGCTGCTGACCGCGTCGGTGATCGGCGTGCTGGCGCTGTTCGTGTTCGGTCAGCCGCTGAACAGCGCGATTGTGCTGGGCCTCGGTCTGGCGCTGTCGTCCACCGCGTTCGGCCTGCAAAGCCTCGCCGAGCGCAAGGAACTGACCAGCCCCCACGGGCGCCTGGCGTTTGCCATTCTGCTGTTTCAGGACATCGCCGCGATCCCGTTGATCGCGCTGGTGCCGATGCTCGCCGGTGTCGATCATCACACCAGCACTGCCGACGATATACGGCACAGTCTGCAGGTGCTCGGCGGAATTGCCGTGGTGGTGATCGGCGGGCGCTATCTACTGCGGCCGGTGTTTCGCGTGGTGGCGAAAACCGGTCTGCCGGAAGTCTCGACCGCTACCGCACTGCTGGTGGTGATCGGCACGGCGTGGCTGATGGATCTGGTCGGCGTGTCGATGGCCCTCGGGGCGTTTCTTGCCGGGTTGCTGCTGGCCGATTCCGAGTATCGCCATGAACTGGAAGCGCAGATCGAACCGTTCAAAGGCCTGTTGCTCGGGCTGTTTTTCATCAGCGTCGGCATGGGTGCCAACCTGAGTCTGCTGCTCAACGCACCGTTTACCGTGCTGGGGTTGACACTGCTGTTGATCGGTTTGAAGTTGCCGCTGCTGTTTGTAGTCGGGCGACTGGCCGGCGGTTTGAACAAGATCAGTGCGATTCGCCTCGGCATCGTGCTCGCGGCGGGCGGTGAGTTCGCGTTTGTGGTGTTCAAGATCGGGCGCGATCAGGGTCTGTTCGAGCCGCGCCTGTATGACCTGCTGGTGCTGACCATCACCCTGTCGATGGCGGTGACGCCATTGTTGCTGTTGATCTGCGCAAGGCTGGTCAGCCCCAAAGTGCAACCGGTGGAAGTGCCCGAGAAATTCCGCGAGATCGACGCGGATACCCCACGCGTGGTGATCGCCGGCATGGGCCGGATGGGGCAGATCGTTGCGCGGATTCTGCGCGCGCAGAACATCAAGTTTGTCGCCCTCGATACCTCGGTGGAAACCATCGAGCTGTCGCGCAGTTTCGGCGGTGTACCGGTTTTCTATGGCGACCCGATGCGCCCGGAAATTCTCAATGCGGCCAAGGTGGGCGAGGCGGAATATTTTGTGATTGCCACGGATGATCCGGAGACGAACATCAAGACCGCCGAGGTGGTACGCAAGCTTTACCCACACATGAAGATCATCGCCCGGGCACGTAACCGTCAGCACGTTCACCGCTTGGTGGATGTCGGCGCCGAGGCAATTCGTGAGACGTACTATTCAAGCCTGGAAATGAGCCGGCGCACGCTGGTTGGTCTAGGGCTGACCCAGGCCCAGGCCGATGCGCGAATCAAGCGCTTCAAGCACCACGACGAACAGGTGCTGGAGGCGCAACACGCGGTGTACGACGACGCAACCAAAGTCCTGCAAACCGCCCAGGAAGCCCGGGCGGAACTGGCTCGGTTGTTTGAGTCGGATCAACTTGAAGAAGAATCGCGCAAGACCTGAGAGATCAGGCGCCGCGCAGACCGCCATCGCTGGCAAGCCAGCTCCCACAGGGTTCGGCGCCGTATAAAGAATTTCGGTACGCCGCAGTCACTGTGTGAGCTGGCTTGCAAGTCCCCTCAGGTTTCAGCGTCGTATATAGAATTTCGGTACGACTCGACCACTGTGGGAGCTGGCTTGCCAGCGATGAGGCCGGCACATTCACCATCAATTTTGCTTGGATCAGGCAGGTTCTAATTCGAGCGCTTACTTGTCCGGCGCAGTCTCAAACCGATCCGCCAGAAACGGCGTGATGTCCAACGGCAGCGGCTCGTCGTTGACCAGTTTGTCCAGCAGCACGCCAGTAATCGCCGAGGTCAGAATCCCGGTGCGGAAGTGTCCGCAGGCATTCAAATACCCGCCTACCCCACGCATCGGCCCCAGAATCGGCAACTCATCCGGCGACCCCGGACGCAAACCGGCCCAGGTGCGTTTGAGGTTGACGTCCGCCAGCTCCGGCAAGCAGCGCACCGCCCCCTGCACCAGCCCGGCAATTTCCGGGTAGGTGGTGGTGACGTCGAAGCCTTTGTCTTCGGTGGTGCTGCCGATCAGGATCTCGCCGTTGTCCTTTTGCGCCACGTAGCAGTCACTGGTGGTGAGGCAGCCGTTGAGGATTTTCGGCATGCGCTCGGTCAGCAGAATCTGACCTTTTACCGGATTGACCGGAATGCGGATGCCGGTGGCCCATTCGCTCAAATCCGCCGCCCAGGCACCGCCGGCGTTGATCAGCGTCTTGCAGTGGAACACGCCCTCCTCGACCGTCTGCACGCCGGTCACCCGTGTGCCGTGGTGCAACACGCCGGTGACGTTAGTGTTGACGAAGATATCGACTCCGTTCTGCCGCGCGCCTTCCATGTAGGCGTCGGCGAGGCGGAACGGGCTGACCTGATGGTCACAGAGGAACTCCAGCGCCCCGCGTGCTTCATGGCTGACGCTGGGTTCGGCTTCGCGCAGTGCAGCTTGATCGAGCCAGCGCACCTGATCGGCCAGATGCGGAATGCAGCCGACGATGTGTTCAGCGTAGAGCCGGTCTTCATCGTCATAAATCACGAACTTCAGTCCGGTCTTTTCGAACTTGAAATCCATGCCGTGGTTGTCTTTCAACTCACGGTGCAGTGCCGGGTACAGCGCGTTGGACTGCAAGGCGAAATCAAAGAACGACTCCGGCAGGATGTGCGGCGTGCTGGCGTCCACCGCCACCGCCGCGCCCTGGGTTTCGCGCTTGCGGTTGGCCGACATCATGCGGAAGAAAATCACCCCGCACCCCAGGCCCACCGACTCGCCGATCGCCCACAAACCACCGGCCGAAGCGCGCGTCGCGTTGCCCGGACGCTTGGCGTCGATCAGGGCAACCTTGAGGTTTTTGCGCTTGGACAGTTGATAGGCGCAGGACGCCCCGATCACACCGCCGCCGGCGATGACCACGTCGTAGAACTTACTCATGGGAAGCGGCCTCCGTGCCGACAGACTGGAACGCGGAAAAAGGAATCGGATCAATCGGGAAACGCGGGCGCAGCCAGCCGACATCCTGGCGTCCGGTGGCCTGGCGCAAGCGGTCGCTGCAATAGCCGACGCACATCCGCCCCTGGCAATCGCCCATGCTCACGCGGGTGCGCATTTTCAGGCTGGCGATGTCTTGCACGCCCTGCTCCAGCGCTCGGTCGATGTCGGCGCGGGTCGCGTGTTCGCAGCGGCAAATCACCGTGTCGGCGTTCGGCAATGCAGTCTGGCCGACGCCGCGTTCGGTGTAGCGATCCACCGCCGCGCGAAAACGCACGATGGCTTTGAGTTTGCCCAGGTATCGGTCGCGGCGAACCTGCGCCAGATCCTCTTCGAGCACACCGCGTTGCAGCAGCATTGACGTCGCCGCGATCTTGCCGGCCAGCATCGCCGCTTCGCCACCGCGAATCCCGCCCATGTCGCCAGCCAGATGGATGTGAGGCTGGTTGCTTTGCTGCCAGATATTAGAATGAGCGCGCAGATAACCGTCGTCGCTGAAGCCGTGATCCAGGCCCATTTGCTGACTGAGTTGCGTGCGCGGAATGAAGCCGTAACCAACCGCCAAAGTCTGCGCCTCGAAGCGCTCGACACGGGACATGTCCGGCGCCCAGGTGTTCGAGTACGGCGCCACACTGACGCTTTTCAGTTCGCCTTCGCCGTGCGCTTCGACCACACCCCAGCCGTAGTTCATCGCGATGCCATGTAGTTTCAGGTACGCGAGCATGCTCAAGCCGTCGAGGAACAATTGCGGCTTGTTGAGCAGCGCCAGGCTTTCGCGGGCGATTTTGCCGAACGCACAGGCCTCATAAACGCCCGCTACTTTGACGCCCGACGCGTGCAGTTGAGTCGCCACCAGCGGCAGCAGTGGGCCAGTCCCCGCGATAATCACCGGGCCTTGCGGCTTGACCACACCACTTTTGATTTGCAGTTGCAGACCGCCGAGCAAAATTACCCCCGGCAGCGTCCAGCCAGGAAACGGCACGCTGCGCTCGTGGCAACCGGCCGACAACAACAATTGTGAATACTCGATCTCGTGCAATTGCTCATCACCGTCCAGCACCACCAGCGCGCGAGTGCCTTCGGCGCCGACCACGCGATGATTCAGGTGCACATCGATCAACCCGGCTTGCTCCTTGAACTCGCCGTGCAGTTTGCCCAGCACTTCGGAGTAACGTGGCCCGAGATAATCCAGCTGCACACCGTCACGCAGCGGCCCGCGATAGACCACACCACCGAGGCGTGAGGCCTCTTCCAGCAAGGTGCAGCGCACGCCGTGGCGCGCCAGTTCGGTGGCCGCTGCCATCCCCGCCGGACCGCCGCCGACGATTACCGGTTGCAGGCTCATACGACCTCCTGCCCGGCGATGCGATTGACCTGGGTTTCGATCTGCATGCCGTCACGCACGACGGTCTGGCAGGCGCGGCGTTTATGCCGGCCGTTGATTTTCACCAGGCAACACTGGCACACGCCCATGCCGCAGTAGGCGCCGCTGACCTGATCGTGATCGTTGCGCGCGATCTGGCGCACGCCCAGGGACTGGATAACGCTGAGGACGGTTTCGCCGATGGCGGCAGTGACCGGTTGACCGTTGATGTGCACGGTCATATCCGCCTGCGCCAAGGGCTGGATATCGAAGGTTCTTTCTAGGCAGTGCATTGCGATGTTCATCCGTGAAAAGGTTCAGGGGATTTTTGCGTCAGCTCCTTGCTGCACTACACCTGTCCGGCTCGTGTGGATTGTTTCTTTATCGGGCCGGCAGGGTTACTTCGTCAGCGGCACAAGGTGCGCGCGCAAGCAATGTAGTCGATCCAGCAGCAAGGGCCGGGTTATTTCACGGTAGGGGATATTGCGCGGTGAAATATTGATCCAGGCCAGTGAAACTGCTGGGGGTTTATCAGTCGGTCAGTTGGAGAACACAAATTGCCCTTTGATCTTCTTCGCACCGATGAAACCAAGGTCGGGGAACAATTTCGTTTTGAGCCAGGCAACGTAGAACACCAGCGCCAGGGTGATGCCGACCGCCACCGCGGTCGACACCGGATCCTCAGCGTAGCCCTTGAACAGCCGCGACATCTGGCTGAGTGTCAGCAGTACATAGACGGTATAAGCCGCTGCGGAGTTTTTGTAGAAACCCCACGCAAACAAAAGCGGGATGCCGCCAGCGATCAGCATGATGCTCAAGACCACGCCGATGCTGAACGAATAGCCAAGCGTCAACGCCGCCAACGCAGTGAGCGCTGCCTGAACGCACATCAGTCCGATGAGGATTTTGATCTTCAGTGAATGGCGCTCGATGAGGACCGGATCCGGACGACCACCGATCCAGGCGGCCAACACCCGATCCTTGACCTTGCCGCCTGACAGCGCCTTGAAGGTTTCGGTCTTGGAGCGCCCGGCTTCGAGCATTTCCACCAACTGCCGTTTGATTTCCTTCTTGTCCAACGCATTCATCCTTAAACATAACCGGATGCGGCCAATCCGCTTCCGGCGCAGATTCTCGCTGTTGAACCCCCAGAAAGCAAAAAGCCGCTTCTACCCGAAGGTAGAAGCGGCTGAGGCATGCGCCTCAATAGAGCAATCGATCAGTGTACGAACAGTGCAATCAGGATGATGATCGGGATCGGAATACCGAGGAAAAACAGCAGTAGTGAGCGCATGGTAAGTCTCCCTTTTTAACGGACTGGAGGCAGTGAGTTGGTAGTGGCGTAGGTGTCGACTTCGACGTATTCGATCGCATCCCGACGACGACCGCCGAAGGTAGCTGCGAAGCTTGCGAAGAACGCACCGGCCAGCAGCGCAACGAACATCCACAGCGAAGTCAGGGCAGCGACTTTCGCAGCGGTGTCAGCGGCTTGCTGAGCTTTGAGCTTGGCGTCGGCAAGGGCTTGCTGAGTGCGGGCGTAAACCTCATCGACACGACGTTCGGCGTCGGCCTGAGTAAGGTTGGTACGTTGCGCGATCAGTTGTGCAAGGTAAGTGCGGTCTTCAGCGCTGAGCTGACCATTGGCCAGGCTCTGAGTGAAGATCCGCGCCACTGCGCCGTGTGCGGCGTCATCGCTGACCGACGCTGGACGGTCATCGCGGAACAGGCTGTCGATGAAGTAACCATACTGATTGCTGTCGGTGTTGGCTGCAGCGGTGCCGGCCGCTTGAGTCATGGCACTCGCTGCACCACCGGCAACACTGGCACCGGCCTGCACGCCGCCGCTGATCACACTGCTGACCGAGCCAACGACCAGCACCGCCGTGACCAAGGTCGCCACACACCAAGCGAGGAAGCCATGGGCGGTGTCGCGGAAATACACTTCGTCACCGTGCATGTTCGCCCACTTCACCCGCAGGCGACCGGCGATGTAGCCACCCAGACCGGAAGCGATGATTTGCGTCAGCGCCAGCCAGACAATCGTTGAAATGCCCAGGCCCTTGGCGCTGACACCCTCCCCGGCCCACGGCGATACGGCAGAGAATCCCAGACCAAAGCCAAGCAGCACCAGAATCATCGACAGTGCAGCGGCCGCCGCAGCACCCGCGAAGATCGCGCCCCAGGACACCCCTGAGACATTGCTCGACTCTCCTTCGTAGGCAGCATAAAACCCTTCAGAGGATCTATTCATTGTTGTAGTGCTCCAGGCATGAAAAATGGTGTTACAACTCGTCGGAAGAGGAATTGCAGTGACCGTGCCAGTTACCAACTTTGAATAAATCGTTTTATTTCAATTAGTTAGAAAGTATGAACTTCTCAATCCATTGCAAATTGCAACAAGCGGCTGAATGCAGCGGGTTTTATGCATTGGCCATGCAAGACCGGTCAGGCGCCAAAATTGTGTTTGTGACAGCCCAACATGAAAGTTAATTTAAAGCGCCACGGAAATTTCTTGGCAAAATGCTGCCATTCCGTTTAAACCGATCAAGGCCAGCCCTATGACGCGTATTTTGACCATCGAAGACGATGCCGTGACTGCCCGGGAAATCGTCGCCGAATTGAGCAGCCACGGCCTTGATGTAGATTGGGTCGACAATGGCCGCGAGGGCCTCGACCGTGCCGTGAGCGGCAACTATGACCTGATCACCCTCGACCGCATGCTGCCGGAGCTCGATGGTCTGGCCATCGTCACCACCCTGCGCACCATGGGCGTGGCCACGCCGATCCTGATGATCAGCGCCCTTTCCGATGTCGACGAGCGCGTGCGCGGCTTGCGCGCCGGTGGCGATGATTATCTGACCAAACCGTTCGCCACCGACGAGATGGCCGCGCGGGTGGAGGTTTTGCTGCGCCGGCAGAACAGCGGCGCCACCCAGGCCACCACGTTGCAGGTCGCCGACCTGCAACTGGACCTGATCAGCCACGAGGCACGCCGCGCCGAACAAGTGCTGACACTTCTGCCGACCGAGTACAAGTTGCTGGAATTCCTGATGCGCAACAGCGGCCAGATTCTCTCGCGGATGATGATTTTCGAAGAGGTCTGGGGCTATCACTTTGACCCCGGGACCAACCTGATCGACGTGCACATCGGCCGTTTGCGCAAAAAGATCGACGCGGCGGGCAATGTGCCGCTGATCCGCACGGTAAGAGGCTCGGGTTATGTCATTGCCGAACCCGTCTGACGGCTGGCGTTCCTCCAGCAGCCGCTTGCTGGCGCTGTACAGTTCGCTGTTCGTGGCTTGGAGCGCGATTCTCATGGGGGTCATGTATTACGAGGTTTCCGGCTACCTGGACAACCTCGCCAAACATTCGCTGATGCAACGTCAGCATCTGTTTTCGCACTTTCGCGGTGAGCAACTGGAAGACGCCCTCGCCGCCAGCATGACCTTCGACATTCGCGGCATCGACGCCTACGGCCTGTTCGATGCGCAAGGCGTCTACCTCGGTGGAGCCTTGCAGCAGATCCCCGAAGGCTTGCCGCTGGATGGCAAGATTCACATGCTCGCCGAATGCGCCGACTCCGACGATCCGACCTTGCCCAGCGACAGCTGCGACGCCGTCGCGACCCAGACCCGCGATGGCCGCTGGCTGGTGTTGCTGCGCGATAACGGTTCGCTGTTCGCGGTAACCAAGATCATTTTGCACGCGTTGTTCTGGGGCGTGTCGCTGACGATTCTGCCGGGGATTGCCGGTTGGCATTTGCTGCGACGGCGGCCGTTGCGGCGCATCCGGGCGATTCAGGTGAGTGCGCAGTCCATCGTCGCCGGAGACTTGACCCATCGCTTACCGCTGTCCAATCGTCGCGATGAACTGGACATGCTCGCCGCCATCGTCAACGCCATGCTTGAGCGCATCGAGCGTTTGATGAACGAAGTCAAAGGCGTCTGCGACAACATCGCCCATGATTTGCGCACGCCGCTGACCCGTTTGCGCGCGCAGTTGTATCGCATGCAACAGCAGGCCGGCGAAGGCTCGCAAGAGGCGGCGCAACTGGATCTGGTGCTGGCCGAGGCGGACACGCTGATGGCGCGGTTTCGCGGGTTGCTGCGGATTTCCGAGCTGGAGGATCGCCAGCGTCGCTCAGGTTTTGTCGAGCTCGATCCGGTGGTGTTGCTGGAGGAACTGCACGCGTTCTACCTGCCACTGGCCGAGGAAGGCGAACTGCGTTTTGAACTGAACATGCCGGAGAACTTGCCGCCGCTCAATGGTGATCGGGCATTGCTGTTCGAGGCCTTGGCGAACCTGCTGAGCAACTCGATCAAGTTCACGCCCCCCGGTGGCACGGTGATTTTGCGCGGGGTCAATGATGCCGGGCACACGCGGATCGAAGTGCACGACTCAGGACCGGGCATTCCGGAGGCCGAGCGTGAAGCGGTGTTCCAGCGTTTTTATCGCGCCGAGGGTGGGCAACCGGACGGCGGGTTTGGTCTGGGGCTGTCGATTGTGGCGGCGATTGTCAGCTTGCATGGCTTCAATCTTGCGGTGGGCAGCAGTGATGTGGGCGGGGCGAAACTGGTGCTCGATTGCCGGCAGAGTTTGATTTCGCAATCCTGAATGCCCGCTGATCTTTCAGATGATGCAACACCTGTGGGAGCTGGCTTGCCAGCGATAGCGGTTTATCAGTCGATATTAATTTGACTGGTCGACCGCCATCGCTGGCAAGCCAGCTCCCACAGGGTTTTGTGTCGGATCAATCAGGCCGGGTAGTTGGCGCGCAGCGCTTCGAGGCCGCCCTGGTAAATGCCTTGGAACAGCGCTTCAACTTCCTCATCGCTCACGCCTTTGGCAGTGAAACGGCCCGACCAGGTCACCCGCGCGCCCTGCCCTAGGGCTTCAACCTTGATCGTCGCCAGGTAATCGGTGGCCGGGAACGGTGCCTGTTCAATCGAATAGCTGTAGGTCTTCGCAGCGTTATCGAACGTTTGCAGACGCTCGATCACCACCGCGCCATCGGCGGTTTTCAAGGTGCGTACGCGCCCGCCGTCGCTCAGTTCGCTGCTGGGAATAAACGGCAGCCAGTCCGGCAGCGTGTCGAAACCGCCGATCAATTGCCAGACCTGATCGGCCGAGGCCGGGATGTCGATGGTTGCTGATGCAGTTGCCATGAATAACGTCTCTCTTCGTGAATTCGAATTTCAGATTGTCAGGCTGTCGACCACACCACCATCGACCCGCAGGGCGGCGCCGGTGGTGGCCGAGGACAGCGGCGAGGCGATGTACGTCACCAGATGCGCGACCTCTTCGACATCAGCCACGCGCTGGATGATCGAAGTCGGACGGGCCTTGCGCACAAACGCGTCAGCCTCATCGCGCAGACTGCGGCCGGACTCGGCGGCGGCATCCTTGAGCATCTCTTCCAGGCCATCAGTGAAGGTCGGCCCCGGCAGGATCGCATTGACCGTCACGCCGGTGCCAGCCAGACGTTTGGCCAGGCCGTGGGACACCGCCAGATTGGCGCTTTTGGTCACGCCATAGTTGATCATGTCGGCCGGCGTCGCCACCCCGGATTCCGAAGACAGGAAGATCACCCGCCCCCAGCCCTGCTCGACCATCGCCGGCACATAATGCCGCGCCAGGCGCACGCCGGAGATCACGTTGACCTCATAGAAGCGTGTCCACTCGCTGTCGGGTGCGTCGAAGAAATCGACGTCATTGAAGATGCCGAGGTTGTTCACCAGAATGTCGGCTTTCGGTTCCGCGGCGAAGAGTTTCTCCGCGCCTTGCGCCGTGCCCAGATCCGCCGTCAAACCGCGCAATTGCGCGCCCGGCACTTTCTGGCGAATGCTCGCCAGTGCCTGTTCGACCTTGGCCGTGTCGCGGCCAATCACCACCACCGTGGCGCCGGATTCGGCCAGCGACTGACTGATGCCCAGGCCAATGCCAGCGGTGCTGCCGCTGACAATCGCCAGTTTTCCGCTCAAATCAATCTTCATGCTTTCACCTCATCGATTGGCAATGGTGCGCGCTCGGACACCAGTTTCGCTTCACGCATGGCCTGCCAGAACCCGGCCGGAATCACCGCCGACAGTGCCGCGACATCTTCAGCAATCCGCCCCGGTTTGCTCGCCCCGGGAATCACTGCGGTGACCGCTGGATTGGCCAGCGAGAATTGCAGGGCCGCGGCTTTTACATCAACGTTGTAAGCAGCAGCAATGCGTTTGATCTGCTCGACTTTGGCGATGACTTGAGGGCTGGCCTTCTGGTATTCGAAGTGCGCGCCGCCCGCCAGAATGCCCGAGCTGTAAGGGCCGCCGACGACGATTTCAACGTTCTGCGCCAGCGCCGATTCCATCAGGCGTTGCAACGGGCGATCATGGTCGAGCAGCGTGTAGCGACCGGCCAACAGGAAGCCATCCGGCTGCGCCTCGGTCAGGTCCAGCGTCAGTTCGCACGGCTCGACCTTGTTCACGCCCAGCCCCCAACCCTTGATCACGCCTTCTTCGCGCAAACGAGTCAGCACTTTGAACGCGCCGGTGCGGGCCTGATTGAAGTATTCCAGCCATTGATCGCCGTAGAAGTCCTGAGCGATGTCGTGGACCCAGACGATGTCGAGGCGATCGGTTTGCAGGCGTTTGAGGCTGTCTTCGATCGACCGCAGGGTCGCGTCGGCGCTGTAGTCGTTGACGATCTTGTTCGGGCGACCGTGCTCGAAGACCCCGCTCTTCTCGCCCAAGTCGCGGGCCGCAGCGTCTTCGACTTCATCAAGAATCACCCGGCCGACTTTACTGCTCAGCACATAGTCGTCGCGGTTGTACCGCTTGAGTGCTTCACCCAAACGCATCTCCGACAGGCCCGAACCATAAAATGGCGCAGTGTCGAAGTAACGCACGCCGGCAGCCCAAGCGGCATGCACGGTGGCTTGCGCTTCTTCTTCGGGGATAGCGCGGAACATATTGCCCAGAGGTGCGGTGCCGAAGCCCAGTTGGCCGGGCAGTTTGTCTTTCAAGCTCATTGGATTGTCCTCATTCGTTCGTGGTCTGCGTGACCGTTGAGCAAATCCTAGATTGCGACGTCGAGACCGTCCAAGACATAATGCGCAGCACTTGAGTCCCTAGAGGTCTGACATGATCGACATTCGCCAATTGCGCTACTTCGTCGCCGTCGCCGAGGAAGAGCACGTCGGCCGCGCAGCGGAACGCCTGCATATTTCCCAGTCGCCACTGAGCCGGCAAATCGCCCAGCTTGAAGAACGCCTGGGCCTGACGTTGTTCGAGCGCAGCCAGCAGCGCATTCGCCTGACCCGCGATGGCCAGACTTTTCTCGCTGAAACCCGCGCGCTGCTGACTCATGCCAATCGCCTGGAATCCCTCGGCAAGCGTCTGGGTCGTGGCGAAGAAGGCGGGTTGTGTATCGGCTACATCGAGAACGCCATGCACGCCGGCGTACTGCCCAACGCCTTGCGCGTGCTGCGGGTCGATCGGCCCAATGTGCATGTCGCGCTGTACAACTTGAGCTCCGCCGAGCAATTGGAAGGACTGCGTCAGCGTAGTCTCGATATTGCCTTGGTGAGCGAACCGCCGACCGATGACGATCCGGATCTGCTTGGGTTTCAGGTGTTGGATGATCCGATGCTGCTGGCATTGCCGGAACAGCATCCGCTGGCCCGCCAGACCACGCTGAACCCGACGGATCTGGCCGATCAGGAATGGATCGGCGTGCAGCCGAGGCAAGATGCGAGCGACGAGTTCGTCAGCGCGTGCATCCGCGCCGGTTTCACTCCGGACGTGCGCATGCAGGCCACCGAGCCGTTCACCGCGCTGGGACTGGTGGCGTCGGGGCTGGGGATTGCGATGATTCAAAAAGGCTTGAGCCACAACGCGCCGCCGGGCGTAGTGCTGCGCGAGCTGCCGTGGCTGGCGTTTACCACACCGCTGTGGGCGGCGTGGCATCGGATCAATCTGCGGCCGTTGGTGGAGACGTTTCGCAAAGTCCTGACTGACACCGTCCCTTGTGGGAGCGAGCTTGCTCGCGAAAGCGTCGGCATGGCTGGCATCGTTGTCGACTGATCCAGCGCTTTCGCGAGCAAGCTCGCTCCCACAGGGACTGTTTGGGACTCAGGAATGGTGTCAGGTTTTTTGCAGGTGGAGTTTGCCGTAGCTGTCGACTTGAACGTTGATGGCATCGTAACTGGCCAAGGTCGCGTGCGAGGTTTCAATTGGATGCTGATGCGTCGTGGTAATGATCATCAGCGGCGCACCTGCGGCTTCGGCGGCCTGGATACCGACGGTGGCGTCTTCGAAGATCAGGCAGTCGCCGGGCTCAAGCCCCAGGCGGCTAGCCGCCAGCAGGTAACCGGCAGGATCGGGTTTGCCGACCTGCACATCCTCGGCAGTGATCATCACGGCAGGCGCGGCAATGCCCGCCGCCGCCATCCGGCGCAAAGCCAGATCCCGCGGGGCCGACGTCACCATGGCCCAGCGCTCGGCGGGCAGGCTGTCGAGAAACGCCCTCGCGCCGGGAATCTCGACGATCCCGTCAACGTCTTCGATTTCCGCTTGCGCGATAAACGCCGCTTGCGCCTCGGCGTCCACACCCGGAAGGTTCAGACGTCGGATGGTGTCGATGGCGCGCGCACCATGAATGGTCGGCAAAAACGTCGCGACATCCACGCCGTGACGCACTGCCCACTCAGCCCAGACACGTTCGGCAGCGGCGATGGAATTGAGGACGGTGCCGTCCATGTCGAACAGGAACGCGCCGAACGCGCGGTCGAAAACACAATTGTGAGCAGACAAAGGGGTCGCATCCTCTGGCAAGGGCTGGCAGGTTGGCCCGGCAATGTAGCACTTGCCCGGCCCTTGCACCCAGCGTGTCAGTGCGGCAGCGGCGGCTTCGGATTCAATGCGCTTTCCACGCAGTCCAGTAACTTGCCAATGGCCCAAGGCTTTTTGATGAACGCCACCGGATGCCTGACCCCTGACGTCTCCGGCGTTTCATAGCCAGACATCACCATCACCGGTTTATCTGGCCAGCGATCGCCGACCAGATTGGCCAGATCCGCACCATTTAGGGTGCCGGGCATGGTGATATCGGTCAGCAACAACGCCACCTGCTGCGCATGCTGCTCCAGATAGATCGATGCCGCGTCAGCGCTGGCTCGCGGCTCGACCTTGAAACCTTCCTCCTGAAGAATTTCGCAAAGAAACTCCAGAATCAACGGATCATCCTCAACCACCAGAATCAATCCGTCAGGAAGGTGCGTGTCCGCCATCGGTGTTGGGCACATGGAACTGCACTCCCTGATTTGCATTAACGATTTAGCGGCTCAAATCCGCTGCTTATCTGGTATGAGCGGCGGCTTTTGCAGAAATTCATTTTTGATACCGGTCTTTTCCAAAAGCTCGTATTGGCCCCTGCGCGACAGTCGTTCGCGAAGGCGCAATTGTGGTTAAAATGCCGACCCTTTTGCTTGCCGACCATGACCGATGAACCCTGAAGCCCTCGCCACCCTCCACGCCCATTTGCTGCCCGCGCTCGCGGCGGCGCCGAGCGAAACCCGTCGCCTGTTCCACGGGCGCGGACGTTGCTGGCCGGCGCTGGAACAGCTGACCGTAGACTGGCTGCAAGGCGTGGTGCTGGTGTCGTTGTTCAAGGAGCCTGCGCCCGAGCAGCTTGAAGATCTCAAGCGTTTGCTGCTGGACATCAGTGGTTCGACCGAGTGGCAGCGATCCGGCGCGCATACCCTGTTGCTCCAGCATCGTTATCTGCCACAAAGCACTGCCGAATGGCTGCTGGGGGATGAGATCGACGAAATGACCATCGTCGAGGGAGGCTTGCAGTACCGCGTCGATCTGGGCCGCAAGCAGAACACCGGGCTGTTTCTCGACATGCGTTACGGGCGTAACTGGGTGCGCGAACACGCCAATGGCAAACGGGTGTTGAACCTGTTCGCCTATACGTGCGGCTTTTCCGTGGCGGCCATCGAAGGCGGCGCCAGCCATGTGGTCAATCTGGACATGTCGCGCGCGGCATTGAGCCGCGGACGCGACAACCATCGGTTGAACGGGCATGACCTGAGCAACGTCAGCTTCCTGGGCCACGATCTGTTCAAGTCCTGGGGCAAGGTGATCAACAGCGGCCCGTACGATCTGGTGATCATCGACCCACCATCGTTCCAGAAAGGCAGTTTCCTGCTGACCAAGGATTACCAACGCGTGCTGCGCCGCTTGCCGGAACTGCTGACCGCGCAAGGCACCGTGCTGGCGTGCATGAATGATCCAGCGTTCGGCTCCGACTTTTTGATCGATGGGGTAACGCAGGAGGCGCCGAGTTTGCGTTTCGAGCAGCGCCTGGAAAATCCGCCGGAGTTTCCAGACATTGACGCCGAAAGCGGCCTCAAAGCCCTTATCTTCCAACGCACCCACTGATCCACCACAAATCCCCTACACGGGGTTATGTGTGCATTTGGCTACCGAGTTCGCGGGCGACCTGGAGCTGCTGCTTGGGATCGCGCATTTCCGACTCCGGCAACAACGTAGAGCTCAGCACCGTCGCGCCGCTGTAATCGAAGATCCCGTGCTCGATCTGCGCCTTCATCGCCGCGCCGTAACCATGACGCTCATACGTGCGCGCATCCGCCCCGGCGAGCTGAACCAGATGCACCCGCATGCGCTGAAGCAGCTTCACGTGCTTTAGATCGCCGCTGAAATCAAACGCCCAGCCATTGCTGAACACTCGGTCGATCCAGCCCTTGAGCAGTGCCGGCATCGACCACCAGTACACCGGATACACCAGCACCAACGTGTCGGCGCGATCAATGCGCGCCTGTTCCGCCAGCACATCCGCCGGCGGCGGCGCCTCACGGTGATGCACGGCGAAATCTGCGGCCCCGAAGCGCGGTTCGAAACCTTCGGCGTGTAGATCGGCAATTTCAAAGGTATTGCCCGAATCAGCCAGCGTCAGACCTTTAGCGATCTGTGTCGCTACGCCATGAGTCAACGAACGAGGATCGTGATGAGCGACAACAATCAATGTGTGCATGGGAAATCTCCAGTTGGTGATTGCTGACCAAGGCTTATATACTCTTGGTAAGTTACGATTCGTAAGTTACGTTTGGTATATAGCCATGTCAACCGAAGAAATTCCCGAACAGGATTCCCCCGCCCAACCACGCCGACGCCTGTCCCGTGAAGACCGCCTGCGCCAGTTGCTCGACGTCGCTTGGCAGATCATCCGCGCCGAAGGCACTGACGCCCTGACCCTCGGCTACCTCGCCGAGCAGGCTGGCGTAACCAAACCGGTGGTCTATGACCACTTCGTCACCCGCGCAGGCTTGCTCGCCGCGCTGTATCGGGATTTCGATACGCGGCAGACGCTGCTCATGGACGCCTCCATCGCCGATTGCGAACCGACATTGACTGGCACCGCAACGGTGATCGCCAAGGCGTACGTCGATTGTGTATTGCTGCAAGGCAACGAGATTCCCGGGGTGATTGCCGCATTGGCCAGCACACCTGAACTTGACAAGATCAAGCGCGAATACGAGGCGATCTTCCTGGAAAAATGTCGCAGCGTGCTGGCGCCTTATGCCAACGGCGGGCAAATCACCCAAGCCGGTTTACGCGCAATGCTTGGCGCCGCTGAAGCGCTGTCCAACGCTGCTGCCAACGGCGAAATCAGCGCTGAACAGGCCAGTGACGAGCTGTATGCGACCATCATGGCGATGATCGAAAGAGCCGCCGCCCGAGGGACTAGCGGTACTTGAGAGCACTCGCGCAGGTTCCCACGATGGAGTTACGCTGCGGCTTTGTTCATCGAGAGGTGCGTAGGCGTGAGTGTTCTGAACCCAGCTCTGGATGCCGATGCCTGATCAGTGAACAGTCAAGCGCTGGCGAACAAATGCTTCGGTATGGCGCATGGTTTGATCAAGATGCCGGTCGCGCTGTTTCTCGGCGTCGAGCATGGCGCGCTTGCTGTTCTTCTGTAGCAGGTAGGTGTGGATCTGCTGCACTTCCAGCGAACGGTAGATGGGCGTGGTGTCGATATATCCGCGCAGGCCGTTACTGCGGTAATGCCGCGTACTCATCAGCACTTGCGTCTCGCGTTGACCGATCACTTCAAAGCCCATTGTCTCGAGATACGGGACCTTACCGACGGTGCACGCCAGTTCGGCGTGAGGATAACGCCCGACCATCTCGCCGATCATCGCCCGCGCCACACCCTGACGCCGATGACCTTCGCGCACTGCCATGTAAGCGACGCTGCACGCTTCCCAATCGCCCTGCACCGGCAGGTACAACAGAAAACCGATCACTTGCTCCGGATCGTTCCCATCGGTGGCCACCAACAACTCCACCTCGGTGCCCTTCTCGCCATTCAACGCTTCCAGATACAGATGCACCTCGTAGCCAACCGCGTACTGATAGACGTTGTACAACAGGTTGCTCGGGCCGAGCCCGACCGCGCTGATGTCGGTCAGGTAGTCGACGACCATCTGCAGAATCTGGCTGTTGACGGCCTCGGGGCAAGGGGATTTGTAGTGGGTGATGCGGTGCATGGCGGCTGAACTCCGGCGGAAAACCGCGACATCATACCTTGTGCGTCGGGCCTGCCTGCATTTGTGCTGACTGAACCTGCCCCTTCGCGAGCAAGCTCGCTCCCACATTTGGATCGTGATTATCCAACTGGGCGCATTCCCCTGTGGGAGCGAGCTTGCTCGCGAAGGGGCCAAAGCGCCCAACATCAATCCGGCAGTTTCCCGCCTGGCTCACTTGATCCGGTAATGAAAGGTATTGCGCACCGCTGGCACCGACACCGCGACACCCTCGACGATCCGCGGCTGATAACGGAAGGTTTGCGCCGCCGCCAGTGACGGGCGGATGAACAGTGGATGGCAGCCGTCCAGCACTTTGGGATTTTCGACTTTGCCTTGCGGGTTGACCGTGTATTCCACGGAGCAATCACCCTCGATATTTTTGTCCAGCGCCCGCTCCGGATACTCCGGCGCCTCTTTGCTCAGCGGTAAATATTGGCGGCTGTCGGCGAGTGCCTGCTGGCGTGCGCGCTCGGCCTGTTGTGCCTGTTGCCGGGCCTGATTCGCTTGTTGCTGTGCTGCTTGCTGTTGCGCCAGGCGTTGCTGCGCGGCGGCATCTGCACGCTTGCGCTCCTCGGTTTGCTGGCGCTGTTGCTCGGCCTGTTGCTCGCGTTTGCGCTCCTCCACCCGCTTGCGTGCGAGGGCCGCTTGCTCGACTTTTGGCGCCTGAGGTAT
Organism: Pseudomonas sp. NPDC098747; assembly: GCF_044760045.1. Taxonomy (NCBI): domain Bacteria; kingdom Pseudomonadati; phylum Pseudomonadota; class Gammaproteobacteria; order Pseudomonadales; family Pseudomonadaceae; genus Pseudomonas; species Pseudomonas sp. NPDC098747. The sequence goes on from NZ_JBIWAL010000003.1 coordinate 192,958, forward strand.
CGGCTCCGCCAGTGGTTTCACCGGTTCGACCGGCGCCGCGACAACCGGCTCGGCAATCGCCGCGGGCGTCGGCGTCGGTTGAGGCGCAGGAGGCTGGACCGCCGGCACGACCATCACCAGTTGCGTGGTCAACACCCGTGGTGGCTTGACCTCGGGTGCCGACGGCGACCAAGTGTTGATCAACAACACCAGCACCCCGGCATGCAATGCCAGCGCCAGTGTCGCCGCGAGGCTGTGTTGCCAGAAGTCGTGGCGCAGCATCGGTGCGCAAAGCGTTGCAGGACTGTGCATGATCATCGCCGTCATTGCGGGGCCTCGGTCACCAGCCCGAGATTGCTGACACCGCCGTGCTGCAACGCGGCCATGGCGGCAACGACGCTGCCGTAACCGGCGTCCTTGTCGGCGCGGATATACACCTGCGTATCAGGGCGCTGCGCGACAATTTGCTCGACCTTGGTGCGCATTTCGTCGAGTGCCACGGCACTGTCGGTCTGATGCTGTGTATCGAGTTCGCCGCCCAGATTCCAGAAATAACCGCCACCGGCCTTCACCGACAGCGTCAGAATCTGCTGGCGTGTGTCGGTGGCCAAGGCCTCACTGGCGATCTTCGGCAGCTCGACTTTCACCCCTTGGGTCAGCATCGGCGCGGTCACCATGAAAATCACCAGCAGCACCAACATCACATCGATGTAAGGCACCACGTTCATTTCAGCCTTGGGCCCATGCTTGCGTTGTGGCCTGACTAGCATCGTGTTTCTCCTGTTCAGGCCGCAGCGGCAAGGTTCATCGGCGTGCCGTGCAACTGGCGATGCAGACGCACTTGCAGCTCGTTGCCGAAGGCGTAGTAACGCGTCAGCAGCGTCTGGCTACGCGCCGCAAAACGGTTGTAAGCGATGACCGCAGGGATCGCCGCAAACAGGCCGATGGCCGTGGCGATCAACGCTTCGGCGATGCCAGGGGCGACAGTCGACAGCGTCGCCTGCTGCACCTGAGACAAGCCGAGGAACGAATTCATGATCCCCCACACGGTGCCGAACAAACCGATGTAAGGGCTGACCGAACCGACGGTGGCGAGAAACTGCAAACCCTTTTCCAGTTGCAGTTCCTGCTCGCTGATGGCGACATGCAGTGCCCGCTCGACACCTTCCTGCACCGCATCGGCCTGGCTGGCGGCGTGCTGATTGAGATGACGAAACTCGGCGAATCCGGCATTGAAGATCGGTTCGATACCTGCCTCGGGGTCTTGCACCTGAGCGGTTTCGCGGTACAGCGGCAACAGTTCGGGCGCCAGGCGAAAGCGCTGGATAAAACCGTTCAACTGCCGGTCGCGCCGTTGCAGTACGCGACTGCGCTGGATGATCAAGTACCAACTGAGCACCGATGCCAGCAGCAGCGTCAGCATCACGGCTTTGACCAAAAGGCTGGCGTCGCTGATCAGCCCCCAGATAGTCATGTGTTCGAGCGTGGCCTGCATGGTGAAGCTCCTTCTTGGCAATGGCCGGCGTTGCCGAGGCAACGACCGTGGCGCTATTCGATGAAAAAGTGATGACCGATTGATGACGACTCAGGGCAACTTCAGTGCTTTGGTCACCTCGGCCCACGGCACGAACTTGAAGTTCTGGCTTTGCTCGGGCATCCGTTTGCGGCCGTCCTGCACCACCAACAGTCCCCGGCTCCAAGGCCCACCGAGGTTGACCGAGGTCACCTCCAGACCATCGGTTTCCGACGCCCCGTCAATACCGGCCGCCGCGTTGAGCCCGACCCGGAATGCGCCGTGAACGGCAAATGGCGGCTCGGCGTCCAGCACCAGATAACTGTCATTGCCCTGGCTGGACACCACCAGATAGTCCCGCGCCGGACTCTGATAGAGCGCCAGACCTTCGACGTCGGCGTGCAACGGCCCACCCACCTTGATCACGCTGGTGAGGGTCGCCGGCTGCTCGGCGCGGGCGTCCACCGCCCAGACCCCAACGTCTTCTTCGCCGATGAACAGACGCTGACGCTGATCGTCGGCGACGCAGCCCTCGGGCTGGCTGTCGACCTTGAAACGGCGCACCAACTCGCCCTGCACCTTGCCGTTCGGGGCACCGAGACGGTATTGCAGAAAGGTGCCGTCCTTGTCGTTGGCAATGGCGTAAATCTCGCCGCTGGCCGGTTGAAAGAGGCACAGGCCGTAGATGTCTTTCAACGGCGTCGGCACTTCGCCGATGTCGCGCAACTCGCCGCTTTTACGGTCGATGGCGAACAGGCTGAGGCTGTTGTGATCGCGATGGCTGGCCACCGCCAGGTCCACGGTCTGCGCGCCGAGTTTGAAGTTGGGCCGCACATCGACGTTGTTCAGGCGACCGACCGGCAACTCCTGCACCTGTTTGCCTTGCAGGTCATACACCATCAGGCCCTGTTTTTTATTGGTGCCGAGCACTCGGCTGAGGGATGGCTGCTGCGGATGCACCCAGATCGCCGGGTCGTCCGCCGCATCGCCCTGCCGCGCGACCGGATCGCTCTGTGCCTGCGCCGCAACACTTGGCAACTTCGGCGGCAACGCAACCGGCGTGGCTTGCCAGTCGAGATTGCCCTGATAGACGCGGCCATCGTCATCGTCGCGGATCAACACTTGCAGGCCTGTGGCGGTTTTGCGCACGGCCAGATTTTCCGGCTCTTTCAAATCCGCCAATGGCAACGTCGCTTTCGCCGTCCAACCCGCGTCGTGTTGCTGGTAGAGGTACAACTGCGCCGCTTTCGGGTCGAGCCCAATAAGGCCGCCCGGCACCAGCGCCACGGCACCGGCCTTGCCTTTGATCTGGCCGAACGGCTCGCGCAAAGCCACCGGCGAGCGTTGCACCTCGGCTTCGGCAGCCGCCGGGTACGCCCACCAGCCGACGTTTTCTTCGTTGACCACCAACTGCTCGGCGGCATCGTCGACCTGGCAAAACTGCGCCGATGGCGGCAGTGGCAAACCCCGCACCCGTTGCGCCTGGGCATTGAGCGTGACGCCGTTGCCGACCAGCCATTGCTCACCCTTGCCCTCCTCGCCGACGAGAAACATAAACAGGTTGTCGGCGCTGTCGCGGTACAGGCACACGCCGTTTACCGCAAAGTCTCGCGTCGGCAGATACAGCGGCACGCCCCATTGCCGCTGCGCCAGATCGAGGCCGACCACCAGTGCTCGCTGACTGGCGTTGTCGACACTGGCAACCCACACGTGACGCTCGTCTGCACGGCTATCAAGCCCGCTGAAAGAACCGGGCAACCGCGCCAGCTGCGCACCCTGGCCATCAAGTAACAGCAAGCCTTCAGCGGCACTGACGCCAAGGCGCGCATCACCGGGTAAAAACACCAGCGCTTCAAATTTCAGCTTCGGCGCCCACGCCGTGAGTGCCAGGCTCGGCGTGTCGGCCAGCGTCTGGCTGGCGGCAAGGGCAATCAGTGCGCCGAGCAGCCAGCGTTTGTGTCGCAAAGAAATACTCATGAACCGGCAGAATCCTTGTCGTGCGTGGATCGACGGCGGCACCCGGCCGCCCTCCGAGGCTTAGAAATGGGTGAAGGTCAGGCCGAGCTTGTAGGTCGGGCCGTATTCTTCGTATTGGCCGTTGTAGGAGCGCTGGCCGGTGTAGACGAAGTACGACTCGTCGGTGAGGTTTTGCGCCTCGAAGCTCAGTTGCAGGTTTTTCGTCATCGAGTAACGCGCGCTGAAATCGACGAAGGTCTGCGCATCGACGTGCAGGTCGTGGGCCTTGTCGCTGATCGAAGCCAGTTCATAGAGGTAGTCGGATTTGTAGTTGGCCGACAGGCGCAGGCTGACCTTGTCGTTCTCCCAGCCGAGCATCAGGTTGCCAACCGTGTCGGACTGGCTCGGCAGATCGATGCTGCGTTTACGGTTGGTGCCACTGGCGGCATCGAAGCCTTTTATTTCCGCGTCGGAACGACTGAACGTGGTGTTGGCCCCCAGCAACAGACCGTTCCACGGTGCCGGCAACCAGTCGAATTTTTGCGAGTACGCCAGCTCCAGGCCGTAGAGTTTGGCGCTGTCGCCGTTGGCAAAAGTGTGCGCTTCGGAGAAGTCCGTCCAGGCGCCCGTGCCGGCCACGTCAGTGTTGTAGACGAAGTTCTTGATGTCTTTGTAGAACACAAACGCCGACACCGTGCCGGCATGGCCCATGAAGTGCTCGATACCGAGGTCGAGGTTGCTCGACTCCAGCGGTTTCAGCTCGGGGTTGCCGAACGTCGCCTCATCACCATCAATGACAAAGCCCGGCGCCAGTTGGCCGAAGGTCGGACGCACCACTGCCTTGGTCCACGCCGCACGTACCTGGGTGTTTTTGTCCAGTTGATAGCGCGCATGCAGGCCCGGCAGCCAGTGGTGATAGCTGCGCTTGGTCTCGGTGGGCTCGAAGTCGCCGTCGGTGGCGCCGGTGCCTTTGGCTTCGAACTCGGTGCCCTCGTAACGCAGGCCGGCAATGAAACGCCAGTCATCGATGTCGACGGTGTTCATCAGGTAACCGGCGTTGATGTCCTCGCTCATCTTGAAGTCGTTGACGGTTGATTCGACCGGGTCATAGAAGTCGTCGCGGTTCAGCCCGCCGATCAGGTTCTTGATCGCACTGCCACTGATACCCGGCCCGAACCGGCCCAGTCGATAATCCACCGAGCCCTTGGCGAAGCGGCTGAGGTTGAGTTGATCGTCGCTGAAACCGAGGTCATCGAAGTCTTCATAGACCCAGGCGTCGAGGTCGTTGTCCTTGTTGCGGCGGCTGACTTTGCCGCCAAACTTGACCTGCGACGCGTAGCCGCTCAAGTCATAGTCACGGGCCAGATCCAGGCGCAGGTTTTTCTCGGTGTCCTGGGTGTTCTGCTTTTCCCAGTCGACCTTGTCGAGGCTGAAGTTATTGGCGTCGTAGAAGCCCTGGCCGATGATCGGACGCGGTTTGTCGTTGCTGTAAAAACCGCTGTCGGCGAAATCGTCATTGCCAGCGAACTCCGCGTTGGCGATGTGCCCGGGACTGTCTTCGCTGGAGCGGCTGTAGCCGGCCTGACCGCTGAGCGTCCACAGACCGATCATGCGTTCGCCACCGAACACGTACGACTGGATTTCCTGGGTTTCTTCGCGCTGCTTGAGTTTGCGTTTGCCTTCAGCGTCGCCCAGTACGCCGGCGGCTTGCGGGTCGGCAAACTCGATGCTGGTCGAATTGCGCGTTTCGCTGTCCTTGTAGCGGCTGTACAGCGTGCGCAGGTAATAGCTGCTGAGATCGTCGGGTTTGTAATCGAAGTTCAGACCGCCGCCAGTGCGTTCGCGACTGATGTCGTAGTCACGTTGTTCGAACTCTTCCAGTTGCGCGCCACGGGCGAAATCCCAGGCGCCACCGGTTTCGACGTTGTCCGAACCGAAATCACGCTTCTGCCAACTCAATGCGGCCGCGACACCGAAGTTGTCGATGCCATCGCCCAGGCTGAACCGGTCGCTGACCGCCCCGGAGAACTTGGGACTGGTCTGATGGGTGTTCTTGTCGTAACTGGCCTCGGTGCCGCCGGTGTAGAACAGCCCTTTGTGATCGAACGCCGACAGGCTTTTGACATCGACCGTACCGCCCAGCGAGTTGGCATCCATGTCCGGGGTCAGGGTCTTGATGACCGACAGCGACTGCACCAGCTCCGAAGGCAACACGTCGAGGGCCACGGCACGGCGTTCGCTTTCCGGCGACGGCACAAGCGTGCCGTTGATGGTCACGCTGTTCAGATCCGGCCCCAGTCCGCGCACGCTGACAAAACGCCCTTCGCCCTGATCGCGTTCTACACTGACACCGGGCATGCGCTGCGCCGCTTCGGCGACGTTCTCATCGGGCAACTGCGCCATGCCGTCGGCATGTACCACGCTTTTGATGCTGTCGGAACGACGCTGCTCCTTGAGCGCCGAGTCGATACTCGCGGCCTGGCCAACCACTTCAACGTGTTCGACATTGGCAGTGGCATCGGCTGCGTGCAGCTGCTCGCTGGCCACCGCAATGGCCAAAGCGGTCAAGGTGAAACTGAAGAGCCCGACGGTGCCGCTGCGCGGATAGCTGCTGCGCTGGTACATGTGTGTCCTCCCCCAAAGAATCGGTCAGACCAGGCAAGTGGCCCGGCAACTGGAAGGGCAAGCTAGGGCTGACGCATGACGCTTCTGTGACAGGGTGAGCGGCTGAGCCCTGTAAACCGGGCATTTGCCGGGATTAGTCAGTGCAAATGAGCTGAAATGACCTCATCGCCCCACCGCCAAACCTGTGGGAGCGAGCTTGCTCGCGAAGACGGCGGCACATTCGACATCAATGCTGACTGAACTATCGCCTTCGCGAGCAGGCTCGCTCCCACAGGGTCGGTGGCGTTTTTTAGATAAAACTCACGCCACGATGAGCTGATTCGACCTCCCCCGACCGTCACCCGGCTGTCACAAACATCTGCTGTGCTGGCGCGCATTGCTTCTTCGCCAAAGGATCGCGGCCATGTTCTCAGTGCTCAAACCCCATCGCTGGAAACTCGCGGCACTGCTGCTGGCAGCCAACCTCGGTTTGCTGTTGCATCTGGCGTGCGGGAATCTCAAACCGGTCAGCGAATGGGTCTGGCTGGACATCATCGGCGAAGGTGGCTCGGCGCTGCTGGCGCTGGTCTGGCTGGGGCTGGTGCTGAAAAGCCGCCCGGCCGGACGGGTCACCAATTACCTGGCGCTGGGGCTGAGTTGCATCTTCTTTTCCTGGTGGATTGACAGCCTCGATGAGTTCATTCGCCTGCCCGACAGCATCACCTGGGATCACTGGCTGGAGTCAGGCCCGATGCCGGTGGGCATGGTGCTGCTGACCATCGGCATCTATCACTGGCACCGTGAGCAACTGGCGATCAGCGCACAAATGGAGAAACGCGAGCGACTGTTCCGCGAGCATCGGCTGTTCGACAAACTCACCCCGCTGGGTGGCGCCGATTATCTGAAACGGCAACTGGCCGACAGCCTCGGCGAGAGTATCGCCCAGCAACAACCGCTGTCTTTGCTGGTGCTGGATCTGGATAACTTCGCCGCGATCAATCAGGCCTACGGGCATGCCGAAGGTGATGCCGTGCTGCAAGCCCTCAGCCATTTGCTGCTGCTCAACCTGCGCCGTCAGGATCTGCTCTGTCGCCTGGCCGGCGACCGCTTTGTGGTGCTGCTGCCCAATACCGGCGAACGTCAGGCGCAACTGCTCGCGCAAGAACTGCAGATCGCCGTGCAAGCGCTGGCGCACAAAACCCGTCAACACGGCGAGCGCCTGCAACTGGCGGCCAGCACGGCGGCCGTCATGGCCCTCGACGAGACGCCCGAAGCGCTGCTCAAGCGCTTGAACCTGGCACTGGCACGCGCCAAGTCGCCCTTGGCCAAAACTGCCTGAGGCCGACCATGACCGTCAAAACCAACTGGTACGAGAGCGACAGCCGTTTCATTCCCGGGCATTACCAGCCGGCGACGCTGATCGACCTGGCGCTGTCGCGTGACATCGACAGCCATCGTTTGCTGCGCGGCACGGGGTTGTTTCATGAAGACATTCTGGCGGGGCAGACTCGCCTCAGCCCGCAGCAGTTTCTCGCTCTGATCGGTAACAGCCGGCGCTTGCTCGACGCCGATGACAGCAGTTTCCTCTTCGGCCAACGCTTGCTGCCCGGCCATTACGGTGCGGCCAGCCATGCCTTGCGCCACGCACAAAACCTGCATCAGGCGCTCGACACACTGGTGCAGCAACAGGCCTTGCTCAGCCCGTTGATGACACCGCGTCTGTTGCTCGATGACAGTTTTGCCTACGTGTACTGGCTGGACAGTTGCGGCGCCGGCGAGCAATGGCGTTTTCTGCTGGAAGCCGGCATGACGTCGCTGATCGCCATGAGTCAGTGGCTCAGCGGACAGCGCCTGCCGTGGGAATGCAGCTTCAGCCACGCCGAGCCGCGTTATGTCGAACAGTATTGGGTGCATCTGGGCGAGCACACGCAGTTCAAACGACCGCTGGACTTGATGCGCATCCCGAGGGAATTTCTCGCCCGACCGTGGCCCGGCGCCTCCGCCACGGCCGGCCAGGTCGCCCGCCAGGAAGCCATGCGACAGATCGAGCAATTGGGATTTGCTGCCAGCTTCACTGATTGCCTCTACCGTCACTTGCAGGATCACGTCCGTCAGCCACCCAGCCTGGAACAGGCTGCGCAGGCATTTGCCATGAGCCCGGCGACCTTCAAACGCAAACTGCAAAAGCACGACAGCGGTTTCCAGCAACAGGTGGATCTGGTGCGCAAACACGTGGCGCTGTACCTGTATCAGGTCAAAGGCATGAGCAACGACGAAGTGGCCGAGTACCTGAGCTTTACCGATGCAGCGAACTTTCGACGTTCGTTCAAACGCTGGACCGGCAGCACCCCGAACCTGATACGTCAGTTGTTCGGCAGTCATTGAGGCGATGGGCCGGCGTCACTGCTGTGGCGCCACAACCTTGAACTTGATGGCGATGTCCTTGGACACCACGGTGTCGGCCCATTCCCCTGCGCCGAGGCCAAACTCGTCGCGTTTGAGCAGCAGTTCTCCGTCGAAAATGCCGATGGCGTTGCCGGTTTTCAACTCCACCGGGGCTTCGACTTCTCGGCTGATGCCCTTGAGGGTCAATCGGCCAGTGATCCGATATTGGTTTTCGGAAACCTGCGTGAAACGACTTGACTCGAACACTGCCACGGGAAATTTAGCGGTGTCGAACCACGCTGGTTTCACCAGTTCGGTATTGGCGTCTTCGCTGCCGGCGTCGATGCTGGTGAGGTCGATGTGCAAGGTGGTATGGGCGCTGGCGAGGTTGTCGGTGTCAAAATCCAGCGTCGCGTCGAACTTGCCGAAGGTGCCATACATCCGCGAGCCCATCTGGTTGTAGGTGAAGCTGATCTGACTCGCGGTGGTGTTGACCCGCGAGTATTCGACCGCCTGCGCCGCAGGGATGGCGCACAGGCAAAACGCGGCAGCGAGCAGCAATCGGACAGACATGGAATTCTCCGGGCAGCGCTTGCCGTCGAGGGACTCGATTGACTTAAGCAAACAACCGGCCGTTACGCCAGTACGCCGCTCAAACGGCCATTTCACAGATTTATCTACCTACCCCGAACCTTCGGCAGCCCCTACAGAGATTAAACCAGTCGTTCAATCTTCTGATGCCGCCAGACCAGTTTGTAATACAGCGTCTGCAACACCAGCATTCCCAGGTAAGCCACCGGAAACGCCATCCACACACCTTGCAAACCAAACTGCCCGTCCAGCCAATAGGCCGCCGGTAATTGCACGCCCACCACACAGACAATAGCGATCACCACCGGCACCAGCACCGTGCCACTGGCGCGCATGATGCCGCCGATGATTGCCTGAAAGCCGAACACCAACAGGCTCCACAACATGATGTGCAACAGATGTTCAGCCATCGCCCGAGTCGAGTCTTCGGTCAGGAACAACCCGAGCAACCAGTGCGACAACAGATAACCCAGCACAATCAAGCCGCCGGTTAAACACACATTGATCAACAGACCGGTACGCAAAATCGGCCCCATTCGTTCCAGCCGTCCCGCGCCGATGGCCTGTGCGCCGAGGATCGAAGCAGTGATCGCAATCGACAACGCCGGGAATTGCACATAGTTGACGATCTGCGTCACCGCGCCATAAGCCGCCGTTGCTTGCGAGCCATGCTGGTTGACCAAGGCCAGGATCACCAATTCCGAAAGCGACAACACAATCATCTGCACGCCGGTCGGCAAACCGATGCGCAGGACTTTGCCAAGAATCACCCCGTCGAACCGCAGTGCCGCAAAAAACTCTCGGTCCGGCGCCAGTGGATGGTTCTTGCGAATCAACCGCCACGCCAGCCACGCCATCGCCGCCAGGTTACCCGCAAGCCCCGCATACGCTGCACTCTGAATCCCCAGTTGCGGCAAGCCGAACCAGCCCCGAATCAACGCTGGCGTCAGCGCCAGCCCGACACAGGTCGACACCACCAGCGCCAGCAACGGCGACACCGTATCGCTGACCCCGCACAACAACTGCGTGAACAGCACGAACACCAGCAGCGGCGGCAGAATCCACATCATTACGTGGGCATACGCCACCGCATCGTCGAGCACATCCGCCGGCGTTCCCAACCCCGTCAGCGCCTGCCGCGCAAACACACTGCCCAATACCGCCGCGACCAAACCAATCAGTACACCTAGAAGCAGCGTCGCCCCGGCAATCGCCTTGACCATATGCGGCTCACGCGCGCCCCACGCCTGGCCGATCAACACCCCCGCGCCCGCGCCGAGACCGATCACCAACGTGATAAAAAAGAACACCACAGGAAACATCCCCGACACCGCCGCCAGCGCCTGAGTGCCGAGCATCTGGCCGATGTAAATGCTGTTGACCGTGCCCGACATCGACTGCAGAAAGTTGGACAGCACCATCGGCGCCAAAAACAGCAGGTAGGTTTGCCAGAGGGGTTTGGTGACGCTGGGGGTTTGCATTGAATGGAGGTCCATCTCGACGACTGGAAGGCTGATGAAGGATAGCTTCGGTGAGTTGCGAGCGGGGCGCAATTAACATTTCAGATCACGTCATTGCTCAAACCGGCGCGATGCTTCGATGATCTGTCGTGATTTTCACCCTGTGGTGTCCAGCGTGTGTCATATCAGGACTCACCGCATCATTATTCGGCATTCTCGATCATCATCAATCATTGTGAAACCGATACACTTCCGACAATGATACTTCCAACGCTTTAGATGTAGTCGGCTCCCTGAGCACCAAGGCAAAATTATAAAAGACCGGGACCGCGGCATCCGTGGATCGCGCTATCTGCTTCATTACATGGTCAATAAGCGGCACCTTGCTCATTCCCGCCACCGAAATAATCAAGCGAAATTCCTCTCCCCTCTTGCATTTAACCCTTAATTCATTATCTATACGTTCAAGCACCTCGACCAATTCGACACCCTTTCCATGCATATCGCCAAACCAGTTCCTCTCAAGTGTGTCCATCTCGCTTTCACGACTGCTCTTTCTCTGCAGGGCAGATAATATTTCTCGCGAAGTAATATTACACTCAGAATCCATATCAATTTTACTGAGAAGATTGACAACCAAATCATTTATATTCTTCGCCGTCGGTATCTCTCCATTCATGTGGTGCGCCAACATACTCACTGCAAGAAACTTTGGCCCTGTACCACTTCCACCCCAAAAAAACGCACCCTGATTAGGAAAGAGATCCCGCCTCATTTCCAGGAGATGACCGTGCGGCCCCGTTGAGCTTCTGCACAAGACTATTCGCACCCCCTCCACAATTCGCAAGGAGTAAACAAAATCCGGTTGTTCTTCATGATGCAAGGTGGGCGTCGAATAAACCTTGAACAACTCCCGTACAAAGCGGGTGTTGCTCGCTATCTCTGTCCTTTGGATGCCCGCCTTCATCACTTGAGAAATATGCTTCCTACCCATATTTTTTTGCTTTTCGTAGAAACATTTCTTTGTCAACTTGAACCGGTAATACTCACCACAGGATGTAACGGCAAGTTCACGAACAATATCTTCCGCGACAAAAAAATAAGAGATATGTTCCCCTGCCAAATCATCGGTATGAAAAAAGCAAAAAAACTCGCTACGCGGCTTGCCTTCCGCGTCTAATACATACTTCTTATGTATGCTGACCCCATTCTTCTTCTCAAAGAATTTCGATTGAACGATGCCGAGCACTTCAATATACCTGGAACGCCCCCTTAGATCTTCAAGTGTAGTAGCGGGTAACTGTATGAGGAAATCAGCACCATCAATATCCACAGGTCTTTTCAAAACCCAAAACTCATCGGCCAGATAAGTTGATGTGCGATATTCGCCTTTATCCCGATTAGCGGACTGCCTTTGAATCTTTGTGCTAGTCATTCCTGACCCTTAATTCCTGAATACCCAGTAAAGCAACAAGCAATACATGAACCTGCGCCGTAGAAAAAGCAATGGAGCGGTGAGGCCTGAATCATGCCCGAGTTTGATAGCTCGATGCCATAATTGTGGAGTATTTCCCCTAGAACCACTCAATCGGCTATTGAGTATCCTGATGTCACAACGCCAACTACCATCAAGTTGTCAGTATTTCCGTAAGGAGAAGAGAATGCCTGCAGCCCCCCGACCACTTGAGTGGCTTGCTTTCACGTTCATCGTTTCAATCGCCAACACCGTCCAGGCGGACACGCCTGCCCATTCGCCAGCGGTAATACGACACTTGCTGGAAACATTGCAAGAACGCCTGAACATCGGCGATCTCGTTGCGTTGACCAAGTGGGACAGTGGCAAGCCGATCCAGGACAGCCCACGTGAAGCGCAGGTCATCGCCAATGCCCGCGCGCTGGCCAGCGAGCGCAAGCTCGATCCTGAAGAGGTGGCGCAGTTGCTTGCGGCGCAGATGGAGGCGAACAAACTCGTGCAGTACGGATTACTGGCGCAATGGCAAGCGGCCGGGGCTGCGCCGGATACGCCGCGGCCTGATCTGGGTAAACAGATTCGTCCGCGTCTGGATGAGCTGCAGAACCGGTTGCTGCAGCAGTACGCGGACTTCGCGCCTTATCGTCAGGATGCGAATTGCTCGGTGTGGTTGGCCAGGGCGCGCAGCGGTCTGGCCCATGATGCGTTGCATGAGTTGGCGCTGGTGCGTGCCACTGGCGAGTTGTGTGTTCGGGCGGTCAGCGTGCCTTGACCGGGGGGAAGGTCAAAAGATCGCAGCCTGCGGCAGCTCCTACATTGGATTTGTGTTGGGTTTGGTAACCATCAGTGGCGTCGATGTTCACCATCACGGCAATGAAGTTCTCATAAAAACTGCGCGGCGTAAGATCGGCTCCATACCCACCAACAACACCCCGGAGCACACGATCATGAAACGCCAAACCCTTCTCAGCATCGCTTTCTCGGTTTTCGCAGTTAACGCTTTTGCCGCAACCCCGACACACAGCACGGTCGCTGAAGGCGGCTCGGATCGGTTGATTGAAAGTCGTGTGGCCGAAGGTGGCTCCGATCGTCTGATCGATCGCCGTGTTGCTGAAGGTGGTTCCGATCGTCTGATCGAACGCCGTGTTGCCGAAGGTGGTTCCGATCGTCTGATCGAACGCCGTGTGGCTGAAGGTGGCTCCGATCGTCTGATCGATCGCCGTGTTGCTGAAGGTGGTTCCGATCGCCTGATCGATCGCCGCGTTGCATGAATCAATAGCCCTACGCAGTCCCCATAAAAAGCCCGGCCTGATCAGCCGGGCTTTTTTGCATTCAGCCGTCGCTTACTGCGCGGTTTTCAGCTTGACCACGTCACCGGAAATCTTGGTGGTGTAGCCAGTCAGGACCCATGCCCAGAACCAGTTTTCCTGGACTTGGGTGTTGATCATGGCGTCGCCGCCCTTGGCTTTGATCGCAGCGGTCTGCGCGCGGACGAAGCGGTTGTTCTGCTGAATCGGGATGACGCCGAACAGCAGCAGGCCGGTGGCGGTTGCTTCACTGTGGCCAACCACGGTGTATTGGCTGCTGTCGTATTGTTGGGTCTTCATCGGGGTGCCGGTGCAACCTGCCAGAACCACACCGAACAGTGCGGCGGCGACTACTTTGCTGAGGTATTTCACTGTAAAACTCCATATAGAAACGCCCGGGATCCATCTCTCGGACGGCGCACACTTTACCCAAGCAAGTGGCACTTTGGTATCAATCTGGACAAGTTTCATCGCGCGCTTCGCTGGCAACCGGTTGACGATGTCGCCTACCATTGCGCATCGCCAATAAAGACAGACATCGCCCATGCTCAAAGCCAGTCTGCGTATCCATCTCACCCTGTGGTTTGCCGGTCTATCCCTGTTGACGCTGTTGAGCGTGGGGTTTTATGTCGGCCATATCGCCACGCAACAGATGAAACAGGCCAGCGGTAATGCGCTGTTGAATACCGCCAGGTCGGCGGCGACCCTGCTGGGCGAGCAGTTGCGCGAACGCCAGCTTGAGGTTTATCTGCTCAGCCAGGCACCGCATCTGGAGCGCGGCGATCTGGACAACCCGGCGATTCTGAGGTCGATGCAACTGCGCGCCGAGGCCCGCACCGAGTATGCCTGGATGGGCGTGACCGATGCCGCGGGCCAAGTCCATCAAGCGGTGAATGGTTTGCTGGTGGGCCAATCGGTGCAGCAACGACCATGGTTTCAGGCTGGGTTGCGAGGTCAATACACCGGCGACCCACATGAAGCCGTACTGCTGGCCAAGATGTTACCGGCCCTGCCAAACGGCGAACCGCTGCGTTTCATCGATTTCGCCGCGCCGATCCACAATGCCGAAGGCCAGGTAATTGGTGTGCTGGGCGCCCATGCACACTGGAACTGGGTGACCCACATCGTTGAATCAGCGGCGTTTTCGCATAAAAACACGGCGCCGGACATCGAGGCGCTGATCATCGATCACGACGGCAAAGTGTTGTACCCCGAGGCCCTGATGGGCCAGCAATTGGCCACGAACGAATCAAAGGCGCCGGATTGGTCAGTCGGCAACGGTTACCTGACGGGCATGGTCACCGTGCCAACGCCATCGGGTACAGCTCTGTCGTGGTCAATTGCCTTGCGTCAACCACTGGAAACCGCGCTGCAACCGGCCCGCCTGCTGCTCTATGAATTGCTCATGCTGGGGGTGTTTGCGGCAGTGGTATTTGCCTTGGTGGCGTATTATCTGGCGCTGTACCTGAGCCGTCCGATCGAGCAGCTCGCCCGCTCGGCCAAGCAGGTTCAGGACAACCAGCCCGGCGCGCACTTCCCTCTTCAGCATCCGGTGCAGGAAATTGCCCAACTCGGCCAGTCAATTGATGCAATGACGCAATCGCTGCTCGGCAAGGAGCGCGAACTGCAGGAAGCCAATGCCTCGCTCGAAGCCACCGTGGCGCAACGCACCGCCGACCTCATGCAGGCCAACGCCGAACTGCTGAGCCTCGCGACTCACGATGCCCTGACCGGCGTTCACAACCGCCGCCGCTTCGACGAAAAACTCACTGAATACAGCCTGCTGTCGCGCCGCACCGGCCGCTCGTTTGCGCTGCTGTTGATCGACGCCGATCATTTCAAACGCATCAATGACACTCACGGCCATGCGGTGGGCGACGAAGTGCTGCAACAGTTGGCTCAATTGATTCAGAGTAGCCTGCGCACCACCGACTTCGTGGCACGTTACGGCGGTGAGGAGTTCGCCGTGTTGCTGCCGGAAATCAGCACGCCAGACACCCCGGAGGTGGTCGCCGAAAAGATTCGCGCAGCCGTCGCCGGCGCCGATTTTGCAAACGCCGGCCAAGTGACGGTCAGCATCGGTGTAGGCCTGGCAGATCCTGCGGACAACAAGCCCGGCAACCTGATCAAACGCGCCGATCAACTGCTTTATCAGGCAAAAGCGGCGGGTCGTAATCAGGTGGCCTGTAACCCAGGCGTTTCGGCGATTGCCCATCTGTAGAAGCTGTCGGCAACTTCTACAGTTAATCCGCAGACGCCGGATTATCGGCTCAGGTGTTGGTTTTGAGTTTGGTCCACAACCGCGTCGTCAACCGTGCAATCTTCGCCGGTAGTTCTTCCACGGTGAACAACTTTTCCATCACGCTCTTCGGCGGGTAGATCGCCGCATCTTGTTTCACGTCCGGATTGAGGAATTCATTGGCCGCTGCATTCGGGTTGGCGTAATGGATGCTGTTGCTGATGTTGGCGATCACTTTGGGTTCGAGCAGGTAGTTCATGTAGGCGTAGCCATTCTTTGCGTGCGGTGCGCTTTTGGGCATGACCATCATGTCGAACCACAATGTCGTGCCTTCGTCCGGGATCGAATAAGCGATGTTGATGCCGTTTTTCGCTTCCCGGGCACTGGCCGCTGCCTGGACGATGTCGCCGTTGAAACCGATCACCACGCAAATATCGCCGTTGGCCAGGTCACTGATGTACTTGGAGGCGTGGAAGTAGCGAATGTACGGGCGGATTTTCAATAAAGCCTGCTCAGCCTTTTTGTAATCGGCCGGTTCGTGGCTGTGCGACGGCAGGCCCAAGTAGTTGAGGGTGATCGGCAGCACCTGAGTCGGGTTATCAATGAACGCAACGCCGCACTGGCTCAACTTCTTGATGTTGTCTTCTTCAAACAACATCTTCCATGAGCGAGTGATATCGGTGTTGCCGAAGATCGCCTTGATCTTCTCGACGTTGTAACCAATGCCGGCGGTGCCCCACATGTAGGGATAGCCGTACTGGTTGCCGGGGTCGTTGACTTCAAGTTTGTGCATCAACAGCGGGTCGAGGTTTTTCCAGTTCGGCAGTTGCGACTTGTCCAGTTTCTGAATCGCCCCGGCCTTGATCAGGCGCGACAGAAAGTGGTTCGACGGGCTGACCACGTCATAACCGGTATTGCCGGTCATTAACTTCGACTCCAGCACCTCGTTACTGTCATGGATGTCGTAAGTGGTCTTGATGCCAGTGGACTGGGTGAAGTTGGCCAGAGTGTCCGGCGCGATGTAGCTGTTCCAGTTGGAGATGTTGACGGTTTCGTCGCCGTAAGTGGTCGTCGAACCGGCAGCGAGTACGATCGCTAGAGAAAGTGGCTGGATGCGCATGGTCTATCACCTGAGTTGAGTGGCTTTTGTTCTTGTTTGATAGGCGTAATTTCAGATCTCTGTTCTGGCCCTGACCGCCTCCACGCGCATGCGCAGCATGGCACCGATGTCGAAGAAGGGTCGCGGCGGCAACCAACCGGGCTCGGCCCGTTGCATGACCGATTGCAGCAGCAGTGAGTCAACGCCCGACGCCAATTCCGCCAGCAACCGACCCCACAATGTTCCGCGCGCCACGCCGGAACCATTGCAGCCGGCTACGGCAAACACGCCCTCTTCGACCCGATCAAAAAACGCCTGACCGCTGCGGCTCGCGCTCAAGTGACCGGTCCAGGTGTATTGAATGTCTTGCTCGCCGAGGAACGGAAAGCGCCGCTGCAAGCCACGAACGTGGTGCTGCCGGCGTAAAGCCAGTTCGCTGTTGGAAAGATCGCGCGTGCGGTATTCGGCGGTGTTGCGGATCATCACCCGGCGGTCCGGGGTCAGCCGCACCGTGGCGCCGAGCGGCCTCGTCGACAGCACGCCCCACGGCTCCACTGCGCCGATTGCCTGAAACTCCTGATCGCTGAGCGGCCGCGTGAGACTCGCACTGAGTTCCATCGGGAAGGTGGCGCTGTCGGCGATCCCGACCCGGGGAATAAACGCGTTCAGGCAGACCAGAATCTGCTTGGCATTGATGCTGCCATCAACGGTATTGGCTCGCAGCCGTCCCTGACTCAGGCGCTCGATACCGGTGATGTCAGTGTTCTCGTAAACCGTGATATTGCCCGGCAGTGCGTCGAGCAAACCTTTGACGTATTTGGCCGGTTGCAGCAACGCGTTGCCGTGTCCGCACCAGATCGCGGCTTGGTAGTGGCGAGTGCCAAGTTTTTGCGCCAGTGCCGCGCCTTGCAAAAACTCTGCGCGAGCACCGAGGGCGTGCAGTGTTGCCAGTTTGGCGTCGACGTGGTCGAGCTTGGCCCGGTCGCTGACGGCAAAGTAGTAGCCACTGTCACGAAAGTCGCAATCAATGGCATGGCGGGCAATGCGCTGACGCACTTCTTCGCTGGCCGCACGGGAAATCATCGTGTCGACTTCAAACCCGGCGAAGCCCGGAGCACCGATCAACTCGCTGTGCGCCGGATGCTCGTGCGCCACAACAAAACCCGAGTTGCGCGCCGAAGCACCCTGCGCCGCCCGTTGCCGATCGACCACCACGATGCGTGCCTGCGGGTGCATTTCAGCGAGGGTATGCGCGGCGCTGAGGCCGGTGATCCCGGCGCCAATCACCAGCCAATCGGCGCTTTGCGCGCCACGCAGGCGAGCGCGCTCCGGTGAGCTACCGGCTTGCGCGATCCAGCCACATACGTTTTCCATGCACCACCTCATTCGACTGTCGTACTGCGGCTTGCTTCTAAACAGAGGTCATGCGTGAATCGCATGCGCCGATGGAAAAATCTGCCGCCAGAGCTAGAATCTATAAGGTCTTTGCTTGACCGACCAACGCTATAAAATCATCGAAGCATTCTGAAAACGCATGGATAAAATTCGCCACGTTCCCTCGCTGCAAGCCATGCAGGCCTTGGTCGAAGTCGCCGATCGCGGCAGCTTCACCTTGGCGGCGCAGACGCTGTGCCTGACGCAAAGCGCGGTGAGCCGGCAAATCCAGCAGCTTGAAAGTCATTTCAATGTTGCGCTGTTCATCAGAACCAGCCGCAGCCTGCGCCTGACCCCGGAAGGTGAACACGTACTGGCCACCGCCCGCAGCATGCTTGAACAACTGAAAACCCTCGAAGAGCGCCTCGCCCCGCAGCAGCGTCCGTTTCGCATCCGCATGCATGTTTCATTGGCAGTGCGCTGGTTGCTGCCGAAACTCAGCGACTTCTATCTGAACCATCCCGAGGTGTCGCTGGCGATCGAAACGGTTGCCACCGAAGTAGTCGAACCGGGCAATGACTGCGACGCCTTCATCCTCTATCTGCCGCAGCCGTCCGACGATACGGATTGCCTGACGTTGTTTGAGGAAACACTGGTGCCGGTGTGTTCGCCTAATCTGGCAAATGCGCCCCGCTCGGTAGAAGAGTTGCTGCGTTTTGCCATGCTGCATCGCTCGGCGGATCGGCAGGCATGGATCGAATGGCTGGCGGCGAATGACGGAAAACCACTGGAAGATTACCGGCATATCCCGTTCAACCTGGATGAATTGGCACTGGACGCGGCGGCACGGGGGTTGGGTGTGGCGGTGACGGACATGACGCTGGCGGCGGAATCGATCGAGCGCGGGGTGTTGGTGGTGCCGTTTGGGGAGCCGCTTAAAACCGGCGGACTTTATGCGTTGTGTTTACAGCCAGCGGCGGCCTCGCATCCTGCAACCACGCTGATCATGCAATGGTTCATCACACAGGCCATCAACCCGATCTCCGTCTAGGCGCTCCCTACTTCGGGAAGGTCTGCAGGTACGCCAGCAGATTCTCGAGCTTCTCCTCATCACTCAGCCCCCAGAAAATCATCCGCGTACCGGGCACCACGCCCTTCGGATCTTTCAGATAAGCCTTCAGCGTTTCGTGATCCCAGGTCACCCCCGAACTCTTCATCGCATCCGAATACACATAGTTCGCCGAAGTCCCGGCCGGGCGGCCGATGATGCCGTTGAGTTCCGGGCCGAACCCCGGGCGGGCGGATTCGCCGACTTGATGGCAGCCACCGCACAGGCGCGGGAAGATTTTTGCGCCGGCCTCGGGATCGCCTGCTGCGTGGGCGGGTGCGCTGAGCAGGCCAGCGGTGAGTATCAAGGCGAGGGACAGTGAAGCGGTGTTTTTCATCGGGCGATCCAAAGCGATTTGATGCGATTGCGTCAAGGCTAACATTTTGTGGCGAGGGAGCTTGCTCCCTCGCCAACGGTTCTACAGGTAAGCGCCGACGACTTTTCTGACGGTAATCAAGGCTTGGCGCAACACGCTCATATCCACCGAACCCAACGCCAACCGAATCGCATGCGGTGTGTGCGTCGACACCGAAAACGGTTCGGCACTGGTGACAGATATCTGTTCGTGCATCAACTCCACGACAATCTGATCGGCGCGCACATCTTCCGGCAGCGGCAACCACAAGAAGTATGAGGATGGATGGGTGATGTAAGGCAGTCCCTTGAGCAACTCGGCGGCCAGTGCCTGCCGAGCCTTGGCGTCGTTGCGTTTTTGCTCTTCAAGCAGCGTGACCGTGCCGTCGTCGAGCCAGCTGCAAGCAATGGCCGTCATCACGCCGGGGGTGTTCCAAGTGGTGGCGCGGATGATGCGTTCCAGCGCCGGCACCTTGGCCACAGGCGCAGCGATGAAACCTACGCGCAAACCGGTGGCGATATTCTTGGAAAGTCCCGACACGTAAACGGTGCGCTCCGGCGCCATGTCGACCAACGCTGGTGGTGGGTTTTCCACCAGAAAGGCGTAGGCCGCGTCTTCAATGATCGTCAGATCATGCTGTCGAGCAATTGACACAAGTTGCTCGCGTTGTTCCGTCGGCATCACCCAACCCAGCGGATTGTGCAGGGTCGGCATGCTGTACACAGCGCGCACCGAGCGGCTGCGACAGAGTTTGTCCAGTGCCGCCAGATCCGGCCCGTGGTCACCCATCGGGATCGCCACCACTTCCAGATGCAGGGCTTCGGCCAGCACCTTGAACCCGGAATAGGTCAGCGCATCTGCCGCGATCACATCGCCCGGTTTGAGCAGCGCCATCAGCGTCACCGCCAGCCCTTGCTGGGCGCCGTTGACGATCAACACCTGCTCGGCCTCGACGCTCACACCGCGACTTAGCAGATGCCGCGCGACCGAGACCCGCTCATGTTGGCGGCCGGCGTGCGGTTGATAACGCAGCAGCGATTCCAGGTCACCGGACAACGCCAATTGCCGCAAGGCATTGCGCAACAGGTCAGCCTGACCGGGCAATGACGGATAGTTGAAATTGAGGTCGATCATGCCGACCGCCACATCCTTCTGATCAATGCCCTGCCCCGGCGCCAACGAGGTTTCGCGCACAAACGTGCCGCGTCCGGTTTCGCCACTGACCAGGCCCATCGCCTCAAGCTCCGCGTACACCCGCGAGGCTGTAACCAGCGCCAGCCCTTCGCTCGCGGCCAGTTGCCGGTGGGCCGGCAGTCGCGTGCCGGGCGCCAGACGTCCCGAGCGGATGTCCGCGGCATAAGTATCAACGAGGGTTTTGTAGCGGGAGCGCGGCATGTCCGGATGTATCCATGACAATTTTTTGATTGTGCTGATTCTGGCCCCTAGGATTCAACCAACGCAACCCCAATTCTGAGCGTGACTGTGTATGGAACGGACTTCAAATCTGGCTAAGCCGGCACTGGAAAAAACCAGTGGCTGGATCAACGGTTTTATCGGCGTGGTGATCTTCAGCGGCTCGCTGCCAGCCACGCGCCTGGCGGTGCTGGAGTTCGACCCGGTGTTTCTCACCGTGGCACGGGCGGCCATCGCCGGGGTATTGGCGGTGGGTCTGTTGTGGCTTTTTCGCGAGCGACGTCCGGCGCGGAGTCAGTGGCTCTCGCTGTTCATTGTCGCGATGGGCGTGGTGTTGGGTTTCCCGCTGCTGACCGCGTTGGCGTTGCAACACGTGACGTCGGCGCATTCGATTGTTTTCGTAGGATTGCTGCCACTGGCCACAGCGATCTTCGGTGTGCTGCGCGGCGGTGAGCGTCCGCGACCGGTGTTCTGGTTTTTCTCGATTCTTGGCAGCGCTCTGGTGGTTGGGTTCGCGCTATCCCAGGGACTGACCGCTTCGCCCACCGGTGACTTGTTGATGCTCGCGGCAATTCTGGCCTGCGGCCTCGGTTACGCCGAAGGCGCGAAGCTGTCGCGCACCCTCGGCGGCTGGCAGGTGATCTGCTGGGCGCTGGTGTTGTCCCTGCCGCTGATGGCGTTGCTGAGCCTGTCGCTGGCGCCCGCCTCGTTCAGCAACATCAGCCTCTCGGCATGGCTGTCTCTGGCCTACGTGTCGCTATTCAGCATGTTGATCGGATTCGTGTTCTGGTATCGCGGACTGGCGCAGGGCGGGATCGCGGCGGTTGGGCAGTTGCAGTTGCTGCAACCGTTTTTCGGCCTGGCGCTGGCGGCGACGTTGCTGCATGAACAAGTCAGCATCAGCATGCTTGCGGTGACATTGGGGGTGATTTTGTGTGTCGCCGGGGCGAAGAAGTTCGCCAAATAACGTTCAGATTCCGGCCTTCCACTCCCGAGGGCTGAGCCCGGTCTTGCGGCGAAAAGCCCGGGCCAGCGCCGAAGGGCTTTCGTAGCCAACCTCTTCGGCAATCAACGCAATCGGCCGGCCCTCGCGCAGACGTTTCTGCGCCAGACTGACCCGCCAGCTCAGCAGATAATCACCCGGTGTCTGCCCGACAACACGGTGAAACTGCTCGGCAAATCCGGCGCGAGACAGGTTGGCAGCCGCCGCCAGATCGGCCACGCTCCAAGGCTTTTCGGGCTGCTCATGCATGAGATTCAAGGCGCGGGACAGGCGCGGATCGGCCAGCCCGGCCATCATTCCAGGTGCTTGATCACGACTGCTGATGAGGTGGCGCAACAGCAGAATCACCAATAATTCGAACAACCGATCCATCACCGCCACGCGTCCGCAATGACCTTCGTAGGCTTCTTTGAACAGCCATTCCAGTTTGCTGGCCAACTCTGGAATCTCGGTGAGTTTGAGCACCAGATAATCCGGCAGCGCCGCCGCCAATGCATTGCCCGAACCGCCGTCAAACGTCAGCGTCGCGCAGACCAGTTTCGTCTCCATGGACGTGTCGGCCACCATGCGGTGGGCAAAGGGGCCGGGAAAGAAAATCAGCGACGGCTGATCGAGTCGGATCTCGGGTTCATTGCCCGGTTTGAGCAGCAACTCACCCGACTGCAACAGATGCACGTACCCACTCGGCTCGCCCTCATGAACACCGACGCCGCAAAAGTCGCCGCTGTGAAAGGTACCGGCATGTACACCGAAATGGCTGAGCAACGTGGAAAGGCGATCCATGGACGACTCCCGAGCGAATATCTGGACGATCTGCCGCATATCCTCGACGATTTGACGCCAAAGCACCACAAGCGCTGATTAACATCATCTCCATCGCCGGTGCACTTCGCACCGGATCTTCGGAGAATCACTATGAGCCGCATCAACGCCATCAGCCTCGAATCCGCCACCGACACCACCCGCCCGGTACTGGAAGGCGTGAAAAAGAAAATCGGCTTCCTGCCCAATCTTTTCACCACCCTGGCCAAGGCGCCGGTAGCGCTTGAGACCTACGTACAAGCCTCGGCGATCCTCGGTAAAACCTCGCTGAGCGCCAAGGAGAAAGAAGCGGTTTACCTCGCAACGTCGCAGGTCAACGGTTGCGATTATTGCCTGGCGGCGCACACCCTGTTTGCCGGTAAGGCCGGGCTGTCGGCACAAGACATCGTCGCGGCACGTGAGGGCGAACTCAACGCCTACGCCGCCCTCGCCCAGCAACTCACGCAAAGCCGTGGCCACTTAAACGACGAACAAATCGCCGCCGCCCGCGCTGCCGGAATCGACGACGTGAAAATCATTGAAGTGATTGCCCTGGTCGCCGTGCAAACGCTGACCAACTACCTGAACAACGTGGCGCTGACCGAAATCGATTTCCCGGCGATCTAAACCTTGGCCGCACACAAAATCCTGTGAGAGCTGGCTTGCCAGCGATAGCGGTGGGTCAGTCGACATCAATATCGAATGCACCCACCTCATCGCTGGCAAGCCAGCTTCCACAGGGTATCGCGGGTGGGCCGCGAGCTTGAGTCGCTCACTCCTAAAGCAAAGCAAAGCAAAACAACACACCGACCCGCTTCGCTTCTCACCACTCAACACAATGAGCGTTAGCTCGAGTGCAGCTCTTGATCTAGAAGGCCCGTCGGCAGCCTTCGTTCCGGGATTTATCCGGGGGTGGGAGTGTAGCGACCGTTCGACGAAGACGAACACATCGAGAGGAGGTGCAGCGAAGCAAACCGCAGGCGACTGCGCCTGGATCGATCACGGAGCGAAGGAACCCGAGCCACAGCGAGGGCCGTACGTCAGGGTAAAGCCTTTTGGGTTACCTTTTCGGCGTTTGGAAAAGGTGACCCGCCGTAAGGGCGGAACCCTAATCAGCCCTACCCGCAGCAACGGATATGCCCCCCTCAATCGTGATCAACGCCACCGCGCTTAAGCAACTTCTTACAGCGCTCCGACAAATGAAACACCTGCAAATGCTTACCCGCCTTCGCATAACGCTCGCGCAAAGTTTTCAGCGCGGCGATGGCGGAATAATCAACAAAACTCAAATGCTGGCAATCAAGCGTAACCCGCGCCGGATCATTGGCCGGATCAAACCTGTTGAGGAACGGCGTGGTCGAAGCGAAAAAAAGCGTCCCGTGCAATCGATAAAGTTTGCTGCCGTCGGCCTCCAGATGCTCATCGGCATACAACTCGCGAGCCTGCTGCCAGGCAAAATTCAGCGCGGCGATGATAATGCCGCACAGCACGGCAGTGGCCAGGTCGGTGAACACGGTAATAGTGGTCACGGCGATAATCACCAACACATCGTTGAGCGGCACTTTATTCACCACCCGTAACGAAGCCCATGCGAAGGTCTGCTGCGACACCACAAACATCACGCCGACCAGCGCCGCCAACGGAATACGCTCGATCAGTGGCGACAGAAACAGGATAAACAGCAGAATAAGCACGCCGGCCACCACACCGGACAAACGCCCGCGACCGCCGGAACTGAGGTTGATCACGGTCTGGCCGATCATCGCGCAACCGCCCATACCGCCGAATGCGCCCGAGACCATGTTCGCCGCGCCGAGCGCCACGCACTCGCGATCCGGGTAGCCACGGGTTTCGGTGATTTCGTCGGTAAGGTTCAGCGTCAGCAGGGTTTCCAGCAAACCGACCAGCGCCATCAGAATCGCGTACGGCGCGATGATGCCCAGGGTTTGCAGGTTCCACGGAATGTCCGGCAAGGCAAAGGTCGGCAGGCCGCCGGCAATGTGCGCCATGTCGCCGAGGGTGCGGGTCGGCAGGCCGAACAGATAAACCAGCAGACCCACGCCAAGAATCGCCACCAGCGCCGGCGGCACTGCGCG
This sequence comes from Pseudomonas sp. NPDC098747, assembly GCF_044760045.1. Taxonomy (NCBI): domain Bacteria; kingdom Pseudomonadati; phylum Pseudomonadota; class Gammaproteobacteria; order Pseudomonadales; family Pseudomonadaceae; genus Pseudomonas; species Pseudomonas sp. NPDC098747. Next base: position 217,712 of record NZ_JBIWAL010000003.1, read on the forward strand.
GGTCAGGCGCGGCAGGATGTAGACGATGGCCATGGTCAGCGCCACCAGCCCGGTCATCAGGTACAGCGGCGTACCGCTGAGCCAGTTTTCACCGCTTTTGAAATGTTCCAGTTGCGCCAGCGCAATGATGATCGCCAGGCCGTTGACGAAGCCGAGCATCACCGGGTGCGGCACCATGCGTACCAGTTTGCCCAGGCGCAGCAGCCCGAACGCCATCATGATCAAACCGCCCAGTAACACGGTCGCCAGCAGATATTGCACGCCGTGCTGCACCACCAGCGCCACGATCACCACCGCCATCGAACCCGCCGCACCGGAGACCATCCCCGGGCGACCGCCAAACAATGCCGTCAGCGTACAAATGATGAAAGCGCCATACAGGCCTATCAACGGATTGAGGTGGGCCACCAGCGCGAACGCAATGCATTCGGGCAACAGGGCAAACGAGGTGGTGAGTCCGGCCAGGACATCGGCGCGCAGACGGATCGGTTTCATGGCTTACCTGACTGAGCGGCCGCCGGGCACGGCCGCGGATTTACTGAAAAGAGTGCAGCGGATAAAGAGGGTTGCGGATGTTACGGAATTGTCCGGCGTCGAGCCAGCAATACGCTGACACATGTTGACCCGCGATTTATGCTGGTGCGCTCTTTTACGCAACGAGTCCAAACATGTCTGCATTTCTGACCGCCCGCAAGGTTTGCCAGCGACTGCGCGAGGCGGCGCTGGGCGTACTGTCGCTCAGTTGCGAGGCACGCACCGAGGCCGGGCTGGTCACGGTCGATATCGACGGCTGGCGCCTTGTGCTGGATTCTGAAGGTGAACGGTTGCACCACTGTGAATACGCCTGCAATGCCGATGGCGATGAAGGCGCGCTCGATAGCTGGCGGCGCTTCGGCACCGATCCGGTGAGCCTGCTCAGTACCTGGGAATTGGCGCAGCTCGAACGGTTGCTGATCGAATAGCCCTGCGTTTCAAACAAATGATCGATCCAGCGTCGCGCTGGCCGAAAAAAGTCAGGGCATAAAATCCACGGGGAGATCCTGGTGGCTTTTCATGCGTTCATTCCAGGCTTGCAGGGCGTCAGGCAAGCGCGATTTCCACTGCGGCGCGTTGGTGTAATAGCGCAGGCGCGCTTGGCCTTTGGCATCGTAAACCTGCAGCAATATCCAGAAACGAGCCTCGGTTGAACGCATCACGATGCCTGTACCGCCCAGGCCGCGCATCCACATTTCCATGACCTGACTGCCTGGCACATCGGTTGATGGCTCAGCGGTCATCAATGAGCCGGATAATTCCACCAGCTTTTGGTAATCGTCCTTGAGCAGTGTGCGCAGGGCCTGATTTTCCTTCGGCGTACGCGCCAGGCCAAGGCTGAGCATGTCGTAGTCCAGCGTCAACGGCTGCTGCGAGGCGACAAAACGACCGGTGTAATACACGCCCATCCCAGCGCTGCAATAGCCGCCCGCCTCGACTTGCGAAATATCCAGCACGCCGTTGATGGGCGTGAAGCTCAGGGTGCATTCGTCTTCTGCGTATAGGGCGTTACCGTCCTTAAGTGTGGCGACGCCATCCAGATCACCGGAGTTCGCCCCCTCACCCGCTGTGATACCGAAGCTGATGTGCGTGGCATCAAGCTGTTTGGTGATCACCGTCGCGGATGTGGAAGTGCCGGGCGGAATGAGTTGCCAGGTCGCGTCCCAACTGAAGGGCTGAACGGCGTGTTCGAGTTCGGCCAGGCGCATCACGTACTGTCGGCGCAAACAGGCCGCCGAGTCGCCACAGGCGTTGCGACTCTTTAGCCATTGACGTTGATCTGTCTTGAGGGCTTTGGGGTCGGCGACTTTGGCCAGCGTCGACCGCCAGCGCTCCGCCAGTTTCTCGTCGAGCCCTGAAAGGTAAGGGTCTGCACAAATGGCTTTCTCAGTTTTGCTGCTGGCGCTGGCGCAATCAAAACTGCTGGCGTGGACGACAGGCGTAAATGCGAAATATGTCAGCAATAAAGCGTGACGGGGTGTGAAAGACAACATCGAGAGATTCCATTCTTCAGGCGGCGGGCAGTATGCCAGCGCTGTACCCGGAAATCCTCGAAATGGACTGCGGTCATGGGCATCCGCACGTCACAGTGGGAGCGAGCTTGCTCGCGAAGGCGTCCAGTCAGGCGATAATATTCTGGATGACACTCCGCTTTCGCGAGCAAGCTCGCTCCCACAGTAAAACGGGCTAAAACTGGATTTCTGCGGCAGGTTTTACATCGATCCGCGCCACCGAGCCGGTCAGGTGCGCCAGATCCTTGTTGTGTTCGCCGATGATGTCTTCGGCGCTCATGTTGCCGTTATCGACGGTGGAATGGGCGTCGGCCGCAAGTACCACGTCGTAACCCAATTGATGGGCCTGGCGCACGGTGGCGTTGACGCAATAATCGGTTTGCAGGCCGCAGATCACCAAGCGCTCGAAATCTTCGCTCGGCAGCAGTTTGCGCAGGTCGGTCTGGTAGAACGAATCCCGGGTGGTTTTGCGAACGCGCAGATCTTTCGGGGCAGTCTCAAGCGATTCTGCCAATTGCCAGCCTTCGGCACCGTGGGCCAGCGGGCTGTCATTTTCTTCATGCTGAATCAACACCACCGGCACGCCGGCCTTGCGCGCGCGGTTGCTGAGGTTGTTGATGGTGTCGATTACGCGGTGGATGTCGTGGCATTGGTATTCACCCGAGCACAGGGCGCGCTGGACGTCGATGATCAGTAATGCGGTGGTCATGATGAGCCTTCCTTGATCAGTCCTTGAAACAGAGGCGGACGTGAGCCCGCCCCCTTTTTACGCCTCTCAGTAACCCAATGACAACCCGGTATTGCGCCGTGGATCGTTGGCGCCGTAGAAGCGGTTTTTGCCGACCGGTTTACCGCCCAGCGACGGTGCGCCAACCAGAATTGCGGCGATATGGTTGGCATCCTGCGGCCCGGCGAACTTGTGTCCCCAACTCTCGAGAATCTTCCTCGTGTCGGGGCTGGCGGCGAAGTCTTCGAGGTTGGTTTCTTCCGGCATCCATTGCTGATGGAAACGCGGCGCATCGACCGCTTCCTGCAAGCCCATGCCGTAGTCGATGACGTTGAGCATGGTCAGCAAGGTCGCCGTGATGATGCGGCTGCCGCCCGGCGTGCCGACCACCATGACCACTTTGCCATCTTTGGTGACGATGGTCGGACTCATCGACGACAGCGGCGCTTTGCCCGGAGCGATGGCGTTGGCTTCGCCCTGCACCAGACCGTACATGTTCGGCACACCGACTTTCGACGTGAAGTCGTCCATCTCGTCATTGAGGATCACCCCGGTCTTGCTCGCCATCACACCGGCACCGAACCAGTCGTTGAGCGTGTAGGTGACCGAGACCGCGTTGCCCCACTTGTCGACGATCGAGTAGTGAGTGGTGTTGCTGCCTTCATGGGGCGCTGTGCCTGGTTTCAGTTCGGCGGAAACACCGGCCTTTTGCGGCTGGATGGCGTCACGCAGTTTGGTCGCGTAATTCTTGTCCAGCAGGTGCTCGATCGGGTTCTTGACGAAATCCGGATCGCCCAGATAGCTGTTGCGATCAACATACGCGTGACGCATCGCTTCGATCTGGTAGTGCATGCCCTGGGCAGAATGGAAGCCCAGATCCTTCATCGGATAGCCTTCAAGAATGTTCATGATCTGGCAGATCACCACGCCGCCAGAGCTTGGCGGCGGCGCCGATACCACGTGATAGCCACGGTAATCGCACTCCACCGGGGCCAGTTCGCGGGTCTTGTATTTGTCGAGGTCGGCTTGAGTGATGATGCCCTTGTTCGCCTGACTGGACGTGACGATGGCGTCGGCCACCCAGCCTTTATAGAAGCCGTCAGCGCCCTTTTCGGAAATGGTTCGCAGGGTTTTGCCGAGGTCTTTCTGCACCAGTTTCTGCCCGACCTGCATCGGCTCGCCGTTGCTGAGGAAGATCGAGCCGGAATCGCGCATGTCCTTTTTGAACACGTCGGTGGCGTACTCCAGCAGCTCGACGTCGCCTTGCTCCAGCTCAAAACCGTCTTCAGCCAATTTGATCGCCGGGGCAATCATGTCCTTGCGCTGCCTCGTGCCGTACTTGCTCAGCGCCAGTTCCATACCGGACACCGTGCCCGGCACGCCGACGGCCAAATGGCCACGGGTACTCAGTTCCGGGATGACGTTGCCTTCCTTGTCCAGATACATATTGGCGGTCGCCGCCAGCGGGGCTTTTTCGCGGAAGTCGAGGAAGGTCTTGCGCCCGTCCGCCAGTTGAATGGTCATGAAACCGCCGCCACCGAGGTTGCCCGCGGCGGGATAGACCACCGCCAGCGCATAACCCACCGCGACGGCTGCATCTACGGCGTTACCACCATCCTTCAACACGTCGACGCCGACATGCGTAGCCAGATGTTGCGCGGTGACCACCATGCCGTTTTCGGCGGCAACCGGCGCCACCGAGGCGGCGTGAGCCATGAGGCAACTGAGTGCCAGGGAGGTCGCTATCAGCGATTTGGCCAAAGGTTCGTACTTCATGAGTCGATCTCTTTTTTGTTTTCAGGGTCTGTGCAAAACAGAGGGGGAACGCGTCAAGAGCAACAAGCAGTATGGTCGGATTTGCGTATTGCGCCTCCCCGATCAGCCAGTATGCTGGGCGCTATTGCCGCACCGATTCGGAGTTTGCTCGCATGTCTTTTACCTTCATCACCCTGCCCTCGCCGGTCGGCGAGCTGAAGCTGGTCGCGAACGGCTCGCGACTGGCGGCCATCCTCTGGGAAAACGACCGTCCGAACCGCGTGCGTCTTGGGCCGATGACGCAAGCACCGGACAATCCGGTCCTGCTGAAAACCGCTCGACAACTAGAAGAATATTTTGCCGGGACGCGCAATTGCTTCGATCTGGAGCTGGATTTTGTCGGCACCGATTTTCAGAAACAGGTCTGGGCCGCGCTGCTGACCATTCCGTTCGGGGAGACCCGCACCTATAGCCAGATTGCTCAGCAGATCGGCAATCCCGCAGCGGTACGCGCGGTGGGCGCCGCGAATGGGCGCAACCCGATTTCGATTGTCGCGCCGTGCCATCGGGTGATTGGCGCGTCAGGGAAATTGACGGGGTTTGCCGGGGGTCTTGAGGCGAAGGAGCGGTTATTGAGGCTGGAGGGTTTCTGCCAGACGGGTCACACGGGAAATTTGTTTTGATCTGCTTAGGCTGGGAGCGAGCGTGCTCGCGAAGGCGTTCGGTCAGTTACTGATGCTCTGGGTGACCTACCGCTTTCGCGAGCAAGCTCGCTCCCACAGGGATTAGTGTGATGCTTAAGCGTTGAACAGGTTATTCATCGCCGCGTATTGCAACAGCATGATGGTCTTGGCATCGCAGATCTCGCCGCGATGGAAGGCTGTCAGAGCTTCATCGAATGACCACTCCAGCACTTCCAGCTCTTCGGTTTCTTCTTCCAGACCGCCGCCGTCGCTGACCTTCGACGCCGAGTCATACTCGGCAATAAAAAAGTGCAGTTTCTCGGTCACCGAACCGGGACTCATGTAGGCCTCGAATACCTTCTTCACGTCATGCACGCGATAGCCGGTTTCTTCCTCGGCCTCGTCGCGAATCCGCTGTTCCGGGGCGGCGCCTTCCAGCAAGCCTGCCGCCACTTCGATCAGCAGACCGTCATGACCGTTGACGAACACCGGCAAGCGGAACTGTCGGGTCAGCACCACGGAACGCTTCTCGCGGTTGAACAGCAGAATGGCCGCGCCATTGCCGCGGTCATACACCTCGCGGGTCTGACGCTGCCACTCACCGTTATTGCGGTGGTAGTCGAAGGTGATTTTCTTCAGCAAATACCAATCGTGGGACAACACCTGAGTGTCGACAATGTTGACCCGCTCGGCTGTGTCGGTCATGACGTCTGATCCTTTTTCCATCGTTAGGCCGCCATGGTCGAATAATCGCGCCAACAAAAAAAGCCCGGCAGCGCTACCGGGCTTGTTTATTTGCAGCTAAAGAGCAGAGTGCGAGATCGATTCTTCGGCCTCCTGCCCGGACAATCGGGTGCCATGAATCAACGGCCCGTAACGCTGACTGAACTCCCAGTTATACGGCACGCGATCCTTGCTGGTGCCGTTGTCCCAGTTTACCGACCAGGTCATCAACCCCTTGATCGGATGCCCCATGATCGCCAGCCGTTTAAGCACATTGCCCACCACAGTCTTGTCGATGACATATCCGGTGGCGGCAGCATCGACGTTGGCCGGTAGACCGATGACGAATTTATCCGCAGCGATCTTTGTGAAACCACGGGTACCGGTCACCAGGCTTTCGGTCAGGTAATAGAGAAAGTCCTCTTTCATTACATCGTTGTTCTGCGCGATCCACGCACCGGTACCGCCGTTGGCCTCAGGCACCCAGACCCCGTCACCGCCCTGGTTGTAGAACTGCGGGGCGATGAAATCGTAGTAGCCTTCCAGTGCCTGCAAATAGCCGACGTACTTGCCGTTGGTGGTCAGGTACGGAAACTCGGGGGCCATGCTGATGATGAAATGCTTGCCCTGGCCTGCATAGTGATCCTTGACCCGTTTCAGCGCGGCCGGCAGAACGGTCTTGTTGGCAGCGAAATCAATCGCGCTCTGTTCAAGATCGATGTCCAGTCCATCGAAGCCATAGGTTTCCACCAAGCGGATGATTTCATTGGCCAGCGGTTGCTCCTGACCGCTATGCAGCTCGATGTGCGCATCGGCCCCACCGAGAGAAATCAGCACCGCCCGCCCCTGACTGTTAAGCACGCCGACCTGACGGCGGAACTCGGCATCGGAAACGTTAAAGGGCTTGAAGGTCGGAATTCCACTGCCCTTCATGAAGGCGACAGCGACCACGTTGTATTCCTTGGGCACATCCTCCAGAGCGATGCTGGCAAACCGGCCTTGCCGATAACCGTCGCTCGGCCCCGCCGGCCAGTTGTGCCAAAAGCCCATGAGGATTTTTTTGCCGGCAATGCCCGGCATCAGCGAAGCCGCATCACTCGTTGCGTTTTGCATCAATGAGAAGTCGATGTTGGACATTGTTCTATTCCTTCAGAACCTGTGGGTTTGACGACGCTGCGCCGTTATTTGAAGTCGACGTCGAAAGCCTGGTAGAAAGCGTTGCCGGTATTGGCAACGATCCACATCAGGACGATAACGTGATGACCTTTCTTGTTCGCCGGCAGTTCCACAGAGTGGTTGACCTTGGCCTTCAGCTCCGGCGAATGACTGTAGTAAGGAACCTGAGTGTAGAAGTCCTCAAAGAACGGTTGTGCGTCCAGCTGCGCACGAGTGATGCGTTGTTTCGGGTCCCAGCCATCCTTGGTGATCAGCCAACGATAGCCTCGGGTGGTGTGCGGCGCGGTGTATTCCCACTTGATATCGAGCCTCTGACCCGGGGTGACATTGAGCAAAGGCCAAGTGAACGGGCGACCCAGTTTCTTGCTCATTTCCGCATCGGTGAAATTCACGCACTCTCGTGGATCAGTCTTGCCGCCACTGAGAATGTAGCCGTCGGCAGGCGGGGCGACACTGGCGGAGTCGGTTTTGTAGGGTGGCGGAAACGGTCCCGCAACCAGTGCGGGAAAATTCTTGCCACCTTCCATTTCATTGACTTGCCAGCCGCCCAGCAGCCCGAGGTCTATGACCACCGAGCCACGGCTTGATGGAGAGGTGACGCGACCATGTCGCAGCAGGGTTTCAGGGTTTGCTTGATTCATGTTTTTCACTCCGTTGATTTAAGAACTCTCCTTCCCGAGGAGAGGCCTTCAAGCTAACGGAGGTGGTTTTTTTGTCCATCGGCGGATTTGCCGCACTCATCGCCAGTCGCGTTTAGAACACCAATAAATACTGGATGGATATACAGCTACATAGGATAACTCCCACCCGGCGTATGGCAAAAGGACTACACGTCGACGCTGCAAAAACCGCCAATCTCGAATCAGCCTAACTGGGCCTTGAACTCCTTTTCGTATTCCCCGGCCAGCTGGTCTTTCTGTTTTTCGCTAAGCAGTTTTCCAGCCATCTGGAAGAACTTCTGCTCCTCTTCCTTGAGGTGGTGATGGACCTTGTCCGCGAGCTTTTTGGCAATTGCCAGCCATGCCGGGCTGGACATCTCGGTCTCGTCCAGCTCTTCCATCATTTCGTCCATCTCATGGTGCTCGGCGATGGCGTGACGGCTGAGGTCGACACCGCTGTCGACCGCCATCAGAGGGATGTAGAAGTGGCGCTCCTCGGCGGTTTCATGGGCCTGCAACTCGGCCTTGAGCCGCTTGTAGGCCTCGGCCCGCTCAGGGGTATCTCCACTGGTTTTGATCAGGTTTTCGGCATAGCTGCGCTGGCGATCATGGCTTTCACGAAGGGCTTCGAAAATATTCATGGAGGGTCCTCATCAACCGCGTTCTGAAATGACGCTGTCAAAGCTAGACCGCAGCGCGGGAGCGACGGTTCCACGGGGTTGAACAGGGGCTTGGAGGACACCCCTTGCGCAGGATAGGCTGCGGGTTCACACCACAAGGAAGTCATGCATGAACTTGCGCATCGAGTTGTCGCAAAACCCTACGGAAGAACAACGTCAGGCCATTCTCCAGCCCTTGATCGCCTACAACGACGCCCAGACGGGCGGCTCGAAATCGGAGCCCTTCGCCCTGATGGTGCGCGATGAGCACGAGGCGATTCTCGGCGGTTTGTACGGTCGGGTGACCTTTCAGTGGATGTACATTGAATTGCTGTCAGTCCCGGAGCTGGGTCGGGGACAGGGTATCGGCTTGGAGCTGATGGCGATGGCCGAAGCGATGGCCAAGGACAAGAACTGCCTGGGCATCTGGCTGGACACCTTCAGCTTTCAGGCGCCGGAGTTCTACAAGAAGCTTGGATTCAGTCAGTTCGGGGAGATCGTTGACTATCCACCGGCGCACAAGCGGCATTTTCTTCAGAAGCGGTTAATGGACTGAATCGACTGGCCCCATCGCGAGCAAGCTCGCTCCCACAAAGTATGTGTCGCTCACAAAACCTGTGGGAGCGGGCTTGCCCGCGATGGGGCCATTGATGTCACCGCATCGGGTACTGACTTACATTAAAGACAAGTCGCCAACGCCGCCAACCGGCGCTTGGCGACAAAATCATCCTTCTGCGCGAAGTAATTCAACAGCGTGCCGGACGCATCTGTACTCACATCGACAAACGATTCCGCCGAACGCGTGTACACCGTCGAACCGCCCTTCTTGCCCGGTTGCAGATAAGCCCCGGCATCGACGCCGAACACCGCTTCGTCCTGCCAGGCGAATTGCACGCACTGGGCGACGATTTTTTCGGGTTTGTTCGAGTTCAGAACCTTGTCTGGGGTTTGGGTGCGGGCATTGTCCATCACCGACCCCGCGCAACCGGCCAGCACCGTCGTGGCCAGCGCCACCATCAGAATTCGCATTGCGTTCGCTCATTCATAAAAAAGCGGACTGTATCACCGCAGCCGCGGGAATCGTTCTGCTTTACTGCATTTATAGCGCGACACGCGCAGCCAGCTGCGGCAACCTAAGGTCATCAGCCTCACAAGGAAAACACATGGCGCCTACCGACCAGCGACATGAACACGCTCTGAAACTGTTTCTCGACGCACGCCCCGACTTGCGCGAAACCCTCGACCATCTCAATCCATTACTGGCCCAGGCCAAAGGTGAAACCCAGGCGCAGTATCGCGAAGAACGCCTGCATGAAGCGTTTGAGGCCGAGGCGGAAACTCTGGGTTTGTTCGCCTGGGAACTGACTTTGCAACTGACCGCTGAAACGCCTGAGGAGTATCAGGCGCAACGTCTGGAAGTGCATCGTGAAGTGGCGGAAATGGCCGGCATGGACTGGCTGGAATACTGCGATCTGTATGGCATAGAACCGTAACCACCGCGCAAGGACATCTGCACTCATGCTGCCCTCTAGTTCGACCCACCGTGCCAGCCCCGGCCATCTGCACAAGCAGAAATGGCGCGGTCGCGTGGGTCTGGCGCTGGTTGCCAGCCTGTCGGTGCTGGCCGGGATGACGGATGCAATCGGCTTTATGGCCAGCGGCGATTTCGTCTCGTTCATGAGCGGCAACACCACACGATTGGCCGTGGCGATCAGTGATGGCGATATCGGATTGATCGTGCGTCTGGTGATCCTGATCGTTAGCTTTATTGTCGGTAATGCCTTGGGCGTCCTCATTGCGCGCCTTGGCGGACGACGGGCGCTGCCGCTTCTGCTATGCATCGCCACTCTGCTCTGCGCGTCGGCAGCCTGGCCGTTTGAAACACAATTACCGGCACTGCTGGCGGCGATCATCGCGATGGGCATGCTCAATGCATCGGTTGAGGAAGTGAATGGTTTGCCAGTCGGTCTGACGTATGTCACCGGCGCGCTGTCGCGATTTGGCCGAGGCCTGGGTCGTTGGCTCCTTGGCGAGCGACGCAGCGGCTGGCGGGTGCAACTGGTGCCGTGGGGCGGGATGTTTGTCGGCGCCATTCTTGGGGCGGTACTGGAACACCATCTGGGACTCAAGGCGATGTTCGTCAGCGGTTTGCTGGCGGCGCTGCTGGGCGCACTGTCACTCACCATTCCTCGACGCTGGCAACTCGGCTACATGCCCCGCTGAAATGCGACCTTGTGAGGTGTGCCATGTACGCAACATGGTTTCGCGGCCGCATCGATAAAGCTTTATCATGGCCGCAGTTTTGCTGATCGAGTCCGTCATGAAGTTCGCCATTGCGCTGTTTTCCGCCGCCCATGCGCCCTCCTCGCGCCGAGCCCTGCTGTTTGCACAGGCTGCATTGGCCGGTGGGCATGAGATTGTCCGGCTGTTTTTCTACCAGGATGGCGTCTACAACGCCTCTGACGCGGTGGTCACGCCGCAGGACGAGCTGGACCTTCCCAAACAATGGCGCGCATTCATCAGCGAGCAACAACTGGACGGCGTGGTGTGCATCGCCGCCGCCCTGCGCCGGGGTGTGCTGAACGCCGAAGAAGCCCAGCGCTATCTGCGCGACGCCGTGTCCATCAGCGCCCCGTGGGAATTGTCCGGCCTCGGTCAGTTGCATGACGCGGTGCAAGACGCCGACCGCTTGATCTGTTTCGGAGGTGCGTGAAATGGCCAAATCCTTGTTGATCATCAGTCGCCAGTCGCCGTGGTCCGGCCCTGCTGCCCGCGAAGCGCTCGACATCGTGCTGGCCGGCGGCGCGTTCGATCTGCCGATCGGCCTGCTGTTTCTCGATGACGGCGTGCTGCAACTGGCCGCTGGGCAAAACGCCAAGGCTTTGCAACAGAAAGACCTGAGTGCCAACCTGCAAGCGCTGCCGATGTTCGGCGTCGAAGAGCTGTTCTACTGCGCCGATAGCGCTAACGCTCGCGGCTTTGGCAAATTGTCGCTGGACGAAGCGAAACCACTGGCCGCCGAGCAAATCACCGCCCTTATTGACCGTTACGACCAGGTGATCACCCTCTGATGTCGACTTTGCATGTGTTGTCTCATTCTCCGTTCGGCGACGATCGCCTGAGCAGTTGCCTGCGGTTGATCGGCAGCGCCGATGCCTTGCTGCTATCCGGCGACGCGGTATATGCACTGCAACCGGATACCGCGCCGTTCCTCGCGCTGCAAAGCCGCCAGGTGAAACTGTTCGTGCTGGACGAAGACGTGCAGGCCCGCGCTGTGCATGTTCCCGACTGGGCAGAAGCCATCGATTACCCGGCTTTCGTCGAACTGTCGATCCACCACGACAAGGTCAACAGTTGGCTATGAATTCCATGACCGTCGGCGCCCGCGCCATCGAACTGGACAAGGATGGCTTTCTCGTCGACCTCAGCGACTGGTCGGCCGACGTCGCCAGCGCCCTCGCCGCCGCCGAAGACATCGAGTTGACCCCCGAGCACTGGGAAGTCCTCGAACTGCTGCGCAGCTTCTACGCAGAGTTCCAGCTGTCGCCGGCCACGCGGCCGCTGATCAAGTACACCGCGCTAAAACTCGGCGCGGACAAAGGCAACAGCCTGCACCTGAACCGACTGTTCAAAGGCACCCCTGCCAAACTCGCCGCGAAACTGGCGGGCCTGCCCAAACCGACGAATTGCCTATGACCGACTATCCAGCGCTGACCCTCGAAACGCCCGCCGAGCATCCGTTCGCCCAGTTCGTGCGAATCCTTGGCAAAGGCAAGCGCGGCGCTCGCGACCTGACCCGCATTGAGGCCAGGGAAGCGATGGGCATGGTGCTCGACGATAAGGTCGAAGACACCCAGCTCGGTGCCTTTCTGATGTTGCTGCGACACAAGGAAGAAAGCGCCGAGGAAATGGCCGGTTTCACCGAAGCGCTGCGCGAGCGATTGCAGGCGCCAGCATTGAATATCGATCTGGACTGGCCAACCTACGCGGGCAAGAAGCGCCATCTGCCGTGGTATCTGCTGGCGGCCAAGTGCCTGGCGCAGAATGGCGTGCGCATCTTCATGCATGGCGGCGGCGCGCACACGGCCGGGCGTCTGTACAGCGAGCAAGTGCTTGGCGAACTGAGCATTCCGTTGTGCCGCAACTGGCAACAAGTCGGCACCGCACTGGACAACGGCGGTCTGGCGTTCATGCCGCTGGTGGACTGGGCGCCGCAGTTGCAGAAGATGATCGATTTGCGCAACACCTTGGGCCTGCGCTCGCCGATCCATTCGCTGGCGCGGATCCTCAATCCACTGGGTGCGCGCTGCGGCCTGCAAAGTATCTTCCACCCCGGTTATCAAGCCGTGCACCGCGATGCCAGCGGTCTGCTCGGCGATACGGCGATTGTGGTCAAGGGCGATGGCGGCGAAATCGAGATCAACCCGGATGCCGACAGCCATCTCTACGGCACCACGGGCGGCGAAAGCTGGGACGAGGAATGGCCGCAATTGTCGGCGCAACGTCACGTCAAACCGGCCTCGCTGGACATCGAGCATTTGAAAGCAGTGTGGCGCGGCGAAGTGGTGGATAGCTATCCGCAAATGGCGCTGATTTCGACCATGGCACTGGCATTGCGCGGTCTCGGTCAGCCCCGTGAGCAGGCGTTCGAAACCGCAGAGCAATACTGGGCCGCGCGGAACAAATCGATTTAACCGATCATTCACGCCCGATCTTTGCGCTTTTTGTTCGAACTCATCGGAATAGACTCGACTCCAACGCTTATTGGTTTACGGAGTCTTGATCATGGGTTTACTCGTAGATGGCCACTGGCAGGACAAGTGGTACGAAAGCAGCAAGGACGGCGCGTTCCAGCGCGAACAGGCGCAACGGCGCAACTGGGTCACTGCTGACGGCGAGCCCGGCCCAAGCGGCGAAGGCGGTTTTGCGGCCGAGGCCGGGCGCTATCATCTCTACGTTTCGCTCGCCTGTCCGTGGGCGCACCGCACGCTGATCCTGCGCAAACTCAAAGGTCTGGAAAGCCTGATTGACGTTTCCGTGGTCAGTTGGCTGATGCTGGAAAACGGCTGGACCTTCGACACCGCGCTCGGCTCGACCGGCGACAAGCTCGATCACTTCGACTTCATGCATCAGCGCTACACCGCCGACACGCCGGATTACACCGGACGCGTCACCGTGCCGGTGCTGTGGGACAAAAAACTTAAACGCATCGTCAGCAATGAATCGGCGGAGATCATCCGCATGTTCAACAACGCGTTCGATGATCTGACCGGCAATGATCTGGATTTTTACCCGGCGCCATTGCGCGGTGAGATCGATGGCCTGAACGAGCGGATTTATCCGGCAGTCAACAACGGTGTGTATCGCGCCGGGTTCGCCACCTCGCAACAGGCTTATGAAGAAGCGTTCGATGAGGTGTTTGCCGAATTGGAGCACCTGGAACAGGTGTTGGGTGCCAATCGTTATCTGTCGGGTGAATACCTGACTGAAGCGGATGTTCGATTGTTCACCACGATGATTCGCTTCGACGCGGTGTATCACGGGCACTTCAAGTGCAACCTGCGGCGGATTGCCGATTACCCGAATCTGTCGAACTGGCTGCGTGAGATGTATCAGTGGCCGGGGATCGCCGAGACGGTGGATTTTCAGCACATCAAGAACCACTACTACGGCAGTCACAAGACGATTAACCCGACGGGGGTTGTACCGAAGGGGCCGGAGCAGGATTTCAGTGTGGCCCATGATCGGGCTCGGCTGAGCGGGAAAGAGGTTTGGCGCAGGGGCTGACATTTGTAGTGGTTTTGAGGGTCCCATCGCTGGCAAGCCAGCTCCCACAGGGGTTTTCGTGATGCTGGAGACTGCTGCATCACTCCAAAACCCCAGGGCCGGGGTGATGCTGGAGAATGCAGCTTCAACAGAAGACCTGTGGGAGCTGGCTTGCCAGCGATTGGGGCGACTCGGTTTTCAGACCTGCGCCTGAGCCCCTTCAAACCACGCCAGTTTCTCGCGCAACTGCACCACTTCGCCGACGATCACCAGTGTCGGCGCATGCACTTCATGCTCCGCCACCAAACGCGGCAAATCGGCCAGCGTGCCAATGAACACCCGCTGATTGACGGTGGTGCCCTGCTGAATCAACGCCGCCGGGGTATCCGCCGAGCGACCATGCTTGATCAACTGCTCACAGATCATCGGCAGACCCACCAGGCCCATGTAGAACACCAACGTCTGCGCCGGCGCGACAAGGTCGGCCCACGGTAGATCGCTGGAACCGTCCTTCAAATGCCCGGTGACAAATCGCACCGACTGCGCGTAATCGCGGTGCGTCAGCGGAATCCCGGCATACGCCGCGCAGCCGCTGGCCGCCGTAATCCCCGGCACCACCTGAAATGGAATGCCGTGGGCCGCCAGTTCTTCGATCTCTTCGCCGCCTCGGCCGAAGATAAACGGATCGCCGCCCTTCAACCGCACCACACGCTTGCCGGCCTTGGCCAGGTCGACCAGTTGCTGGTTGATCTGATCCTGTGGCACGGCGTGTTCGGCGCGGCGCTTGCCGACGTAAACCCGCTCGGCATCGCGACGGCACAGCTCAAGAATCGCTGGCGCCACCAAGCGGTCATAAAGCACCACATCGGCTTGCTGCATCAAACGCAAAGCCTTGAAGGTCAGCAAATCCGGATCGCCCGGACCTGCGCCGACCAGATACACCTCACCGGTGATGATGGTCGGTTCGCCGTCGATCTTGGCTTGCAGCAGACGTTCGGCTTCAGCACCCTGCCCAGCCAGTTGCCGATCGGCAATAGGACCCTGAAACACGTCTTCCCAGAACCCGCGGCGCTGCTGTACATCCGGAAACAGGTTTTTCACCTGATTGCGGAAACGTGCTGCCAGCCCGGCCAATTGGCCGTAAGTCGAAGGAATCCAGGTTTCGATCTTGGCGCGGATCAAACGGGCCAGCACTGGCGCATCGCCGCCGCTGGAAATCGCTACGATCAGCGGCGAGCGATCGACGATCGCCGGGAAGATCACGCTGCACAAGGCAGGCGCATCGACCACGTTGACCGGCACGCAACGCCGATGGGCATCGGTGGAAACCTGCGCGTTCAGCGTTTCGTCGTCGGTGGCGGCGATAATCAACCCGCAACCGTCCAGATCGGTTTCGACGTAACCGCGCAACAGGCACTCGCCACCGCTGGCAACCACCAATTCACGCAATTGCGTTTCGATTTCAGGTGCGACCACCCGCAGCAGCGCACCGGCGTCGGCCAGCAGACGGGATTTGCGCAAGGCAATTTCCCCCCCACCGACGACCAACACACGACTGCCGCGCAGGTTGTGAAACAGCGGCAGATATTTCATTTAACCGATGACCTCAAGGCCACCCATGTACGGCTTCAGCACGTCCGGCACGCGGATCGAACCATCGGCCTGCTGGTAGTTTTCCAGCACGGCAACAAGGGTACGACCGACTGCCAGACCGGAGCCGTTCAAGGTGTGTACCAGTTCAGGCTTGCCGGTTTCCGGGTTGCGGAAACGCGCCTGCATACGGCGGGCCTGGAAGTCGCCACAGTTGGAGCACGACGAGATTTCGCGGTACTTGTCCTGGCTCGGGATCCATACTTCCAAGTCGTAAGTCTTGACCGCGCTGAAGCCCATGTCGCCGGTGCACAGCGCCAGGGTGCGGTAAGGCAGACCCAGCAGTTGCAGGACTTTTTCGGCGTTGGCGGTCAGGCCTTCCAGCGCTTCCATCGAAGTCGATGGCTCAACGATCTGGACCATTTCAACCTTGTCGAACTGGTGCTGACGGATCATCCCGCGAGTGTCACGACCCGATGCGCCGGCTTCGCTACGAAAGCATGGCGTGTGGGCAACAAACTTGATCGGCAGCAGCTTCGAATCGACGATTTCGCCAGCAACGATGTTGGTCAGCGACACTTCGGCGGTCGGGATCAGGTACAGATCGGCTTCGCCTTCGCGGGTGATCTTGAACAGGTCTTCTTCGAACTTCGGCAGCTGACCCGTGCCTTGCAGCGCCGGGGCCTGGACCAGATAAGGCGTGTAAGCCTCTTCGTAGCCGTGCTCGTTGACGTGCAGGTTGATCATGAACTGCGCCAGTGCACGGTGCAGACGGGCGATCGGGCCACGCAGAAGGGCGAAACGTGCGCCGGACAGCTTGGCGGCAGTTTCGAAATCCAGCCAGCCGAACTTCTCGCCCAGGGCAACGTGGTCTTTGACTTCGAAATCAAACGCAGTCGGCGTGCCCCAGCGGCGCACTTCAACGTTGTCGTCTTCGTCTTTGCCGACCGGAACGGATTCGTGCGGCAGGTTGGGGATACCGAGCAGGATCGAATCCAGCTCGGTCTGGATTGCGTCCAGTTCGACCTTGCCTGCGCTCAACTCGCCCGCCATGCGCTCGACGTCCGCCATCAGCGGCGCGATGTCTTCGCCGCGCTGCTTGGCCTGACCGATGGATTTGGAACGCGCGTTACGCTCAGCCTGCAGTGCTTCGGTGCGGGTCTGGACGGTCTTGCGCTGTTCTTCCAGCGCTTCGATGCGCGCGGTATCCAGGGCATAGCCACGGGAAGCCAAGCGGTCCGCTACGTCCTGAAGGTTGCTACGTAACAGTTTGGAATCGAGCATGTCGGTTTCTCGTTATCAAAGTTTGGTCAAAGACAGGCCAGCCCACGTTGCGAGCAGCCCGCCGAATACGCTGAGTGCCGCATAGCCCAGGGCCAGCGGTACTTGCCCGCTTTCCAGCAAGCGCACCGTATCCAGTGAAAAGGATGAAAAAGTCGTCAGCCCCCCGAGGAAGCCAACCATCAACCCGGCCCGCACCTCGATCGGCACTTCCGGGCGTATCAAAAACAAGCCATACAACACGCCAATCAGCAGACAGCCCACGATATTAACGGCGAGCGTCGCGGTATAGAAGTGCCGCGGCCAATTGGCGTTGATCCAGTTGCCGGTGGCGAAGCGCAACAAAGTGCCGGCCATGCCACCGACGGACACCGCAATGATCAATGGAACCACTATTTCCTCCGCTGCCTTGGGCTTAAACGGTCGAGTTGGGCGAGGTGATTGAGCTTCTCGCCGATCTTCAACTCAAGGCCTCTGGGCACCGGCTGATAGAACGGGATGGGATCAAGCTCTTCCGGAAAATAGTCTTCCCCGGCGGCATAGGCGTCCGGCTCATCGTGGGCGTAGCGATATTCGTCGCCATAGCCCAGTTGCTTCATCAGTTTGGTCGGCGCATTGCGCAAATGCAGCGGCACTTCCAGCGAGCCGTTTTCCGCGGCGGCGCGCAATGCGGTCTTGAAGCCCATGTACACCGCGTTGCTTTTTGGCGCGCACGCCAGATACGTGATGGCCTGGGCTACCGCCAACTCACCTTCCGGACTGCCGAGGCGCTCCTGCACTTCCCACGCCGCCAGACACAGGCTGAGGGCGCGCGGATCGGCGTTGCCGATGTCTTCGCTGGCCATACGCACCACGCGTCGGGCCAGGTACAGCGGATCGCAACCGCCATCGATCATTCGCGCGAACCAGTACAACGCGCCGTCAGGATTAGAGCCGCGCACCGATTTGTGCAGCGCGGATATCTGGTCGTAAAAGGCTTCGCCACCCTTGTCGAAACGCCGACGGGTGTCGCCGAGCAGGCTTTGCAGCAGCTCGGTGCCAATTTCGCTATCGTCTTCGGCAAGGTCAGAAGCGTTTTCCAGCAGATTGAGCAGACGCCGACCATCGCCATCGGCGGCGGACAGCAACATCTGGAAGCCTTCGTCGTTCAACGTCAGATTGCGCTTGCCCAAGCCGCGCTCTTCAGTCAGCGCGCGGTGCACCAGCTTGCGCAGTGCCGCTTCGTCGAGGCTTTTCAGCACGTAGACGCGGGCCCGCGACAACAGTGCGTTGTTGAGCTCAAACGAAGGATTTTCAGTGGTGGCGCCGATGAAGATCAGCGTGCCGTCTTCAACGTACGGCAGGAACGCGTCCTGCTGGGACTTGTTGAAACGGTGCACTTCATCGACAAACAGAATCGTGCGCTTGCCGTACTGGCCGGCCTGCTGCTTGGCGATTTCAACGGCTTGACGGATCTCCTTGACCCCGGCGAGCACCGCCGAGACCGTTTCGAAATGTGCATCCGAGACTTCCGCGAGCAACCGCGCCAGCGTGGTTTTACCCACGCCCGGCGGCCCCCAGAAGATCATCGAATGCAGAGCACCCTGCTCGAGCGCCTCACGCAGAGGCTTGCCCCGAGCCAGCAAGTGCTCCTGACCGACGTACTCATCCAGATTGGCCGCACGCAAACGCGCGGCCAGTGGCTGGGCTATCGGTGCACTGCGAAACAGATCCATCACGTAACGTTGAAACCTCTGATTTTCTGAAACCTGTTGATGACCCTGTGGCGAGGGGATTTAGCGAAACGTCGCACCGCCCCGTTCGGCTGCGCAGCAGTCGTAAAACCATTCGATGCGGTGTGTCAGAAAGAACTTGAATGCAGGTTTTGGGGCCGCTTCGCGGCCCAACGGGGATAAATCCCCTCGCCACAAAAACCCCTCCATACCAGGCCCTCACCACAAAGGCCCCGACACAAGGGGCCGGGGTTTATTCCTGAATGACGTCAGCGCCCTTCGGAATCTCGAACTTGAACTTCGACGCTGGAACCGGTTCGTTGGCCTTCACCCCAGTGAACAGGATGTTGGTGCGCTGACCGACGCTGTCGATCAGTTGCATGTCATTGAGCAGACCGTTGCGGAACGACAGGCGCAGGTTGTCGAACAGGGTGTCCTTGGTTTTCGGCTTGAGGGTGAAGTCAATCACGCCGCCCGCCTCTTTCGCGCTGATGTCGAAGCTCTGGCTGATCTTCGACACATCACCGGACAGCAGCAGCGCCGGGGTCTGGGTCAGACGCTCGTCGAGCTTCTTGATGGTTGCCTGCTCAAGATCCGGGTCCCACAGGGTGACTTTCTTGCCGTCGGAAACCATGGTCTGCTCGGCCGGCGCATTGGTGTGCCAGTAGAACAGGCCCGGACGCTGCAGGGTCATGTCGCCAGTGGTTTCCTGCAACTGCGTGCCGCCGCCATCGAGGGTCAGCTGCGAGAAGTTCGCGCTCAGGGTCTTGGATGTTTCCAGCAATTGGGTCAGACGCGCCACGTCCTTGTCATCGGCGTGGGCCGTGAGTGTGGTCAGAGCCAGTACTGGCAGCAGCATGCGGATAAGACGCATGGGAGTCCTCTTGAATACTCGTTGGGAGAGCGGCGGCACATCATTGTCCCGCCTCTTGCTTTTGCAATCAGTCGCGTACCGGGCCCGGCGCCAGGACTTCACGCGAACCGTTGGTGTTCATTGATGTGACGACGCCGGCCATTTCCATGGCTTCGATCATCCGCGCGGCGCGGTTGTAGCCGATCTTCAGCTTGCGTTGTACAGCGGAGATCGATGCGCGACGGCTTTCCAGCACGAACTGCACGGCTTCGTCATACAGTGCGTCAGCTTCAGGATCATCGCCGTCGCCGCCACCGCTGCTACCTTCAAAGCCGCTGCCCGCCTCTTCGACACCGTTGAGGATGTCGTCGTTGTATTCCGGGGCGCCGCGCAGTTTCCACGCTTCGACCACACGATGAACTTCTTCGTCAGATACGAACGCACCGTGAACCCGGATCGGCAGACTTGTGCCCGGTGGCATGTAGAGCATGTCACCGTGGCCGAGCAGTTGTTCGGCGCCGCCCTGGTCAATGATGGTTCGCGAGTCGATCTTGCTCGACACCTGGAACGCCATACGGGTCGGAATGTTGGCCTTGATCAGACCGGTGATCACGTCCACCGACGGCCGCTGTGTCGCGAGGATCAAGTGGATACCCGCCGCACGCGCTTTCTGAGCGATACGGGCGATCAGCTCTTCAACCTTCTTGCCGACGATCATCATCATGTCGGCGAATTCGTCGACGACCACGACAATGGTTGGCAGCTTCTGCAGCAACGGTGCTTCGTCGTGAATGCTTTCGCGCTTGTACAGCGGATCGCTCAGCGGCTCGCCAGCGTCCTGGGCTTCCTTGACCTTGGCGTTGAAGCCGGACAGGTTTCGCACACCCATCTTCGCCATCAGCTTGTAGCGACGCTCCATCTCGGCGACGCTCCAGCGCAGGGCGTTGGCCGCGTCCTTCATGTCGGTCACTACCGGGCACAGCAGGTGCGGAATGCCTTCGTAGATCGACAGTTCGAGCATCTTCGGGTCGATCATGATCAGCTTGGCGTCTTCCGGGCCGGACTTGAACAGGATCGACAGGATCATCGCGTTCACACCCACCGACTTACCGGAACCGGTTGTACCGGCCACCAACAAGTGCGGCATCTTCGCCAGGTCAGTGATGACCGGTTTGCCACCAATGTCATGACCGAGCGCCAGGGTGACCGGCGATTTGAAGTTGTCGTACTCGGGCGTCGACAGCACTTCGGAGAAGCGCACGATCTGCCGGTCTTCGTTGGGAATTTCGATACCGACGGTGGTCTTGCCCGGAATCACCTCGACCACCCGCACACTGGTCACCGCCAGAGAACGCGCCAGGTCTTTCGCCAGGTTGGAGATACGGCTGACCTTGACGCCCGCGGCAGGCTGAATTTCGTAACGGGTGATCACCGGACCCGGATGGATCGAGTCTACGGTAACTTCGACGCCGAACTCCTTCAGCTTGATCTCCAGCAAGTGGCCGACCGCTGCCAGGGACTCCGGCGAGTAATTGAGTTGTTTCTTTTCCGCAGGATCGAGGATCGAGATCGGCGGCAAGGTGCCTTCCACCGCGCTGTCGACAAACAACGGCGCCTGTTTCTCTTTCTGCACGCGCTTGCTTGGCTCGGGCGCCCTGGCCGGAGCCGGGGCAATGACCGGCGGCACCTGCTTCTCGCGATCGGACATGTGCTTGCTCAGCGCCTGCTCACGCTCGATCAGGCGTTCCTTGACCTTGGCCTGTTCGCGTTTATCGGTGACTGTCGGCGCGACCACATCGTGCACGCGATCATCGACTTCACGCAGTTGCGCAACCAGTTGCTTACGCTCGGTGCGGGCGGACCACCAGCGGTTGAGCGCACCCTGGAACAGTTCGAACAGGTCCAGGGTGATCTTGCCAGTGATGTCCATCACCTTGAACCACGACAGGTCGGTGAACACCGTCAGGCCGAACAGAAACAGCGCAATGAACAGCAAGGTGCTGCCCTGAATATTGAATGCGTTCTTCGCCAGGTCGCCGAGGCTTTCGCCCAACGCCCCACCGGCGCCTGCTGGCAGACCGGTGGCAGCATGAAAATGGATATGCGCCAGCGCCGCACCGGACAGCACCAGAAACACCAGACCGATCAAGCGCCAGGAGAAAAGCCAGCCGCTCCACTGCCACGGCTCGTGGCGCTGACGGAAGATCTGATACGCCTTGATCGCCAGCAACAACGGGAAGATGTAGGCGAAGTAACCGAGCACCATGAACAGGATATCGGCGCTGTAGGAGCCCGCCGGGCCGCCGAAATTCTGCACGTCGTCGATCTTGCTGTTGTGGCTCCAGCCCGGATCGTCCTTGCCGTAGGTCAGCAAAGCCATCATCAGGAACAGGCACAGAGCGCCGATGGCGATCAATGCACCTTCCTTGAGCCGGTAGTGCAACTGTTGGCGCCAGAGCGGAATGACTGTTTTTGGTGCTTCGGTGGATTTCTTCAAAACGCTTCTTTTCCTGCGCCCGAGGCGCGTCCATCTATTGAATGACGATAAAAAACTGCCCAATCCAGGCAGGTAAAAAAGTTGACGGGCACAACTGAGACTACTTTTAACACTGAGCTGCAGCTTTTACATACACAGGTATAAACACGCTACCCAGCGAACATTCTGTAACAGCCCGGCATTGTACGGGTTTGTGCGTCCGATGCCATGCTTCAAACCCGCAGTATTGAGCATAGCCAAGCGCACAAAACCTGCGATTCAATTTGAGCATGCATTGTCTTTTGTGACAAAGGCTTATGAGGTGTATTTGATGAACGTAGCGAAGCATTGACGCCCAGCCCCTGCGAACTCTCGCAGACTGCCTGCCACACCCACTGTAGACATCTTGCAGGCCTGGGCGCAGCGCTCGCTTACGACCGCATTCAACTCGCCAAGTTGCAACAGGGTCTACGTCGAGCAGGATCGGCACGACATTCGCCGCATTTCGCGGCACACTTTACCGCGGGCCGAATAGCCCGCGCCGCCCTCCCCTTCTGCAAGCCTGGATGCCATGCTGACTTGGTTACAACGTAATTCCCTGACTTTTCCGCCGCTGGAAAAGGCCATGCGCGAACCCAATGGATTGCTCGCCGCTGGTGGCGATCTGTCTGCCGACCGCCTGATCCAGGCGTATCGTCATGGCTGCTTTCCGTGGTTTTCCGAAGGCCAGCCGATTCTCTGGTGGTCGCCTGACCCTCGCACCGTGCTGCTTCCCGACGAACTGCATGTCTCGCGCAGCCTGGCCAAATTGCTGCGCCAGGAACGCTATCAGGTGACGTTCGATCAGGATTTCGATGCCGTGATCCGCGCCTGCGCCGCGCCAAGGGATTACGCCGACGGCACCTGGATCACTGAAGCCATGCAAAACGCCTACGTTGAATTGCACCGGCGCGGCTTCGCTCATTCGGTGGAAGTCTGGGATCAGGGCGAACTGGTCGGTGGCCTGTACGGGCTGGCGATGGGGCAGCTGTTTTTCGGTGAGTCGATGTTCAGCCGCGCTGACAATGCCTCCAAGTACGGCTTTGCCACGCTGGTCCGGCACCTGCAAGCATCAGGATTCGTGCTGATCGACTGCCAGATGCCGACCGACCACCTGCACAGCCTCGGCGCCCGGGCGATTCCCCGCCACGAATTCGCGGGCTATCTGGCACGGCATCTGGATCAACCCAATGGCGCCACCTGGGTTTGCTGAGCGACTTTAGCGCGCGTGGCTTACACTTAATTCACCAGCTTATCCCGAGGGTTGATCATGACCGAGTTGGCGCGGTTGAAGTTCTATGCCACTCAGCCTCACTCTTGCAGCTATCTGCCCGAGGAACAGGCCACGACCCTGTTTCTCGACCCTAGTCAGCCCATGGATGTGCACGTCTACGCAGACCTGTCGGAAATGGGCTTTCGTCGCAGCGGCGATCATCTGTACCGCCCCCATTGCCAGAATTGCAATGCGTGTGTGCCTGCGCGTATTCCGGTGGCGCAGTTCGTGCCCAATCGTCAGCAGAAGCGGATCTTGAAGCGTAACGCCGATGTGCAGGTGCTCCCTGCCAAGCCTCAGTTCAGCGAGGAATACTTCGATCTGTACCAGCGCTACATCGAACAGCGGCACGCCGACGGCGACATGTACCCACCAAGCCGTGATCAATTCTCGACTTTTCTTATTCGCGATCTGCCTTTCTCGCGTTTTTACGAGTTCCGACTCGACGGACGGTTGCTGGCGGTAGCTGTGACCGATTTGCTGCCGAACGGCTTGTCAGCGGTGTATACCTTTTACGAACCAGCAGAAGAGCGTCGCAGCCTCGGACGCTTCGCGATCCTGTGGCAAATCGGCGAGTGCCGGCGCCTGGGGCTTGAGGCGGTGTATTTGGGTTACTGGATCAAGAACTGCAAAAAGATGAACTACAAGACCCAATATCGCCCCATCGAACTGCTGATTAATCAGCGCTGGGTAATCCTGAACTGAAGACAAGCCGTAAACCCCTTGGCGTAAACACCATTTTTCGGGCACAATGCACGCCGCTTTTGCCTGGCGCAGTTGCACCGGGCCATTCATTGGATACCGAGGGCTTTACTGCATGTCGAAAGAAGACAGCTTCGAAATGTACGGCACTGACTTCGACA